>JACQFK010000264.1 GCA_016200125.1 Planctomycetota bacterium | reverse complement strand
CGTAGCGCTCGCGGATCTTGCGGGGCTCGGCGTCGAGGTCGAAGGCGGAGCGGGCCTCGGGGCCCGTGATGATCTGCCAGGCGCGCTGGTTGAACTCGTCCATCGCGTCCATCTGGCCGCTCGCGTCCATCGAGCGCCGCAGGCCGTCGAAGCTCGAGAGCAGGGACTTGCGGTCGTCGAGCCGCGAGACCGACAGCGCCTCGGGCGCCTGGAGGTTCGGGACGCTGAAGGGGCCGTCCGCCGCGGGGTCCGCCTGCGTCTCGAAGGGACGGTAGGCGGGCCCGAGCCAGCCGGCATCGGCGCCCGGCAGGAGGCGCGGGATCATGACGTAGGCGGGCATCTTCGGGCTCTTGTTCTGGAGCTGCTTCGCCACGATCGAGCCGCAGCTCGGCGCGATGTTGTGCTCGGGGTTCGGCCCCGCGGGCCAGCCGGTGAAGCAGATCTGGTCGCCCGAGGAGTGGCCGGCGTCGTTGTGGGTGAGCGAGCGGATGATCGACCACTTGTCCATCACGCGGGCGGACATGGGGAGCAGCTCGCAGATGCGGATGCCGGAGACTTTCGTCGGGATCGCGCGGAAGGCGCCGCGGATCTCGGCGGGCGCCTCGGGCTTCGGGTCCCAGGTCTCGTGCTGGCTGGGGCCGCCGCGCATCCAGAGGATGATGACGGAGTTCGCGCGCTTCGTGGGCCTGGATTCCTGGGCGGCGAGCTTGTCGGCGCGCAGCAGGTCGGAGAGCGCCAGCCCGGTCGCGCCGAGCATGCCGGCGCGGACGAACGTGCGGCGGTCAATCTGCCTCAAATGCTGCCGGAATTCGGCGCATCCGAGACGGTTGACTCCCTGGTCCATGCTGCTCACCCCAAACAAATAGCGCAAACCCGCCGGTTCTTACGGCTACATGAGCTCCTTGAGCGGCTGGTCGTCCGTGTCCAGGAGGTAGTGCGGACGGCCCGCCAGGTCCGTGATCGTCGTCGCGTGCGGATTGATGCCCAGGTTCCGGTAGAGCGTGGCGAAGACCTCCTCGAAGCGCACGGGGCGCTCGGCCGCGTGCTCGCCCAGGCGGTTGGTCGCGCCGATGACCTTGCCGGTCCGCATCCCGCCGCCCGCCAGCAGCGCGGTGGAGACCGTGGGCCAGTGATCGCGGCCGCCGTCGGCGTTGATCTTCGGCGTGCGGCCGAACTCGCCCCAGACCACGACCGAGACGTCCTTGTCCAGGCCGCGGCTGTGCAGGTCCTCGACCAGCGCGGAGACGCCCTGGTCGAGCATCGGGAAGTTTTCGCGCGAGCGGGCGAAGGTCCGGCCGTGCCAGTCCCAGCGCCCGAAGGAGAGCGTCACGCAACGGGCGCCGGCCTCGACGAGGCGGCGCGCCATGAGGAACTGGTCCAGGCGCGCCCAGGGGCCGTCGTCCTGGAACTTGTCGGAGCCTTTGCCGTAGCGCGCGATCGTCTTCGGGTCCTCCTTGGAAAGGTCGAAGGCGTCCGCGAGCCGGCTCGAGGTCAGCACGTCCATCGCCTGCTGCTGGTAGGAATCGAGCCCGTCCATCGCGCCGGAGGCGTCGGCCTGGCGGCGGAACTGGTCGAAGCTCGCGAGCAGCGACTTGCGGTCGCGCAGGCGGTCGAGCGTGATGTCCTTGAGGAGCATGTCGGCCTTGATCTCGTCGCCTTCGGGCGTGAAGGGCCCGTAGGCGGCGCCGAGGCAGCCGGGCGTGCCGTTGTCGCCCCAGGGGCGGTGCTGCGTGCGGGGCGAGAGGCCGATCGCCGCGGGCACCGCGGGGTTCGCCATGCCTTCGAGCTTCGTCAGGATCGAGCCGATGTAGGGCCAGCCGCCCTTGGGCTGGATGCCCTTGCGGTGGTCGCGGCCCGTCAGGCACTGGTAGGCGTAGTGATCGCCGTTGCAGCCGACCATCGACCGGATGACCGCGAGCTTGTCCATGATCTTCGCCATCTGCGGGAAGAGCTCGCAGATCTGGATGCCCGCGACGTTGGTGGCGATGGGCTTGAACTCGCCGCGGATCTCCGACGGCGCGTCCATCTTCAGGTCCCACATGTCCTGGTGCGGGGGGCCGCCCGCGAGGAAGATCATGATGACGGACTTGTGGGCGGGACGGGAGGCGCCGCTCTGCTGCTGCGCCTGGAGAATCTGGGGGAGGGCGAGGCCTCCCATGGCGAGGCCGCCGATCTTCAAAAATGAACGGCGCGTGACGCCGTCGCAGAAGTCGTGGTGTTTCTCGCCCTGGATCGTCAGCATGAGCGGGTCCCCACCTTTCCTACTTCGCTACTATTGACTCCCGATGCTGCCGGATCCCGCTCCATAGAGTATACACCCGCCCCACCCCCCGGGGTTGGCAGGTTGTGGCGCAAATACGAATTAGCGCGACCTTATTTGGCGGGAGGAGTTGCCCCGGGCGGGGCGAAGGTGGCGATCGGCTTGCCGTCCGCCACGCTCCAGAGGCGCAACACCCCGTCCAGGCCGCCCGCGGCGATCGTGAGGCCGTCCGAGCTCAGCGCGAGGTCGTACATGAACGCGCCCGCGCTTTCGAAGTTGCGCGACACGTTGCCGGCCTCGGTCACCAGCCGCACGGGCACCCCGCCCGCGGCTACCGCGAACGAGGCGTCGTAGCCCACGTAGCGCAGGGAGGTGGCCTGCTTGGTGAAGCCGGGGATCGTCCGGATCTGCTGGCCCGACTCCAGGCTCCAGACCTTGATGACGTCGTCCGCGCCCGAGGTTGCGAGCGTCCGCCCCGTGCGGTTCCACGCGACGCCCAGCACGTGGTTCGTGTGGCCCTCGAAGGACTTCACGAGCTTGCCCGTCTTCACGTCGAAGACCCGGGCGAACTTGTCCGCCCCCGCGCTCGCCAGCAGCGTGCCGTCGGGCGTGAAGGAGAGGTCGAAGATCGTGTCGCTGTGCGCGCCGGCGATCTCGCGCAGGAGCGAGCCGTCCGCCGCGTTCCAGAGCAGCAGCTCGCCGTCGCGCGACGGGACGCCGCCGCCGCTCGCGAGGATCTTGCCGTCGGGGCTGAACGAAAGCGCGAGCACGCGGTCGATGGGCGGCTTCGTCGCTTCGCCGGGCTCCATCACCAGCTGCAGCTTCCAGGTGGGGAGCAGCGCGCCCCTGCGGGTCGTGCCGTCGGCGCCGATCGAGACGCCCGTGCCGCCGACCGCCGCCACCGGCTTCGCGTGCGCCGCGGTCACGCCCGCCTCGGCGCCCCGCTCGGCGCCGAACGCGTAGACCTTGCCGTCCTCGCCGCCCAGCAGGACGAAGGCGCCGTCGGGGGAGAAGGCGCCCGACCGCATGTTCAGGCGCGCCTTGGGGAGCGCCTCCGCCGACGCCTTGCGCTCGGCGTCGAGCTTCGCCTGCTCCGCCTTCTGCGTCTCGAGTCGCGCGTTGGCCTCCTGGATCGCCTTGTCGACCGTGACGACCGACTCCTTGGCCTTCTCGACGCGGCCCTTCGCGCTGTCCAGGTTCGCCTTGGCGATCTCGACCGCGCCCTGCGCGGCGTCCTCCGCCTTCTTCACGGTCTGGACTTTCGGGAGCGCGGCCTTCTGCGCGGCCTCGGCGGTCTTGATCGCCGCCTCGGCGGCGGTCTTCGCGTCGGCCAGCGCCTTCTGGGTCGCGTCCAGCGCGGCCTTCGCGGGGGCGATCGCGGCGCCCGCCGCGGTCGCGGCGGCGTTCGCTTCGGCCAGCTTCTTCGCGGCATCCGCGGCGGCCGCGTCGGCGGCCTGGCGCGCGGCGTCGGCCGCGCTGGAAGCCTGCGCGGCGGCGGCCTGGTCGGCCTCGAGCTTCTTGAGGGCCTCCTCGGCGGCCTTCTTGTCGGGTTCCGCGGTCACCGCCTCGAGCTTCTTCTTCGCCTCGTCGACGGCCTTCTTCGCGGTCTCGGCCTTGGCCTTCGCCTCCGCCGCCGTCTTCCCCGCCGCCTCGGCGGCCGTCCTGGGCGCGGCCGCGGTCGCGGTCGCTTCGGCGAGCCGCTGGTCGGCGGGCGCCTTGTCGGCCAGGGCCTTCGCGTGGGCGAGCCCGGCGCGGCCGAAGGCCAGCATGCGTCCCGCCGCCTCCGCCCGGATCCGCGCGTCGACGACCATCTGGGGGTTCTTCTTCGAGTCCTCGAGGTACTGGATCACGGCGGCGTTGTCCGCCTCCGCCTGCTTGAGCGCGAGCTCGGAGGTCGTGATGCCGAGCGCGTTGAGCGCCAGCTCCAGCCTCTCCTTCGCCGCCTCGGCGTCGAGCCCCGCCTGGGCCACCGCCTTGTCGGCCGCCTCGCGGTCCGCGCGCGCCTTGGCGAGCGCGTCCTCCTTGTCCTTGACGTTCTTCTCCGCGGGCGCGACGGCGTTCGCCGCCACCGTGACCTCGGCCTCTTCCTTCTTCTTGGTGTCCTCGAGCCCCTTCACCGCGTTGGTGCGGAACGTGACCTCGCCCGTCGCGAAGGCGAGCAGTGACTGGACCGCGCGGTCTTTCCGGGCCGCCGGCCCGTCCGTGCGCAGGTCGGCGATCTTTTTCCCGTCCTCGGCGTTCCACACGCTCGCGACCGCGCCGCCGACGCTGAGCCAGCGCTTGCCGTCCGCCGACACGGCGATCGACGTGACCGGCGCGCCGTGCGCAATGTCCCTCAGGCTCTTCCCGGTCTCAAACGACCAATGCGAGATCTTGCCGTCGGCGGCCGCGGCGAGCAGCCCGCCCCCGGCGGCGCGGATCTCGACGGCGGCGGCCTTGATCTCCTTGACGGCGGGCTTCGGCGCGTCGCCCTCGGGCGCGGCCCAGAGGCGGATCACCCCGTCGGCCCCCGCGGTCGCGATCTGCTTGTCGACCCAGTCGACCGAGGCGACGGCGGCGGGCGTCTCGATCTTCCCGGCGGCCGCGCCATCGGCGCTCTTCCACACGCGCGCGCTCTTGTCGGCGGATCCGCTCAGCAGGAGCGCGCCGTCGGCCGAGAAGCGGATCGAGTTCACCGCGTCCGCATGGCCCTTGAGCTCGACGGCGGCCTTGCCCGTGGCCACGTCCACGATCTTGATCACGTTGCCGGCGCCGGCGTAGGCGAGCTTCGCGCCGTCGGCGCTGAGCGCGACCGCCTTCGCGTCGGCGGCCAGCTCGATCTTGCCCTTCGTCTCGGCCAGCTCCTTCTTCCAGAGGCGGATCGCGCGGTAGCCGCCCGTGGCGAGCATAGTGCCGTCGGGGCTGAACGCCATCGACAGGATCGCGTCGCGGTCCGCGAGCCCCGGTTGTCCCGGCTGGACCAGCGGCGCCAGCTTCGGATCGGAGGGTTGGTCCACCAGCTTCCCGGTCGGCACGTGGTAGAGGAACAAGTGCCCCGCGCGTCCGCAGGCGGCGAACTGCCCCTCGGAGTCGAGCCCCACGGCGTAGATCGGATGCCACGCGGTGGTGACGGGCTGCCAGCGCGGCGCCTCGATCTCGGGCGCGACCGAATCCTTGCAGCCCTGGTCGATCCAGAGCTTGAGCAGCCCGAGCTGCTGGGGCGTCAGCGTCCCGGCGCCGACCTTGTTCTTGCGCGGCGGCATGAACGGCTTCTTCTGCTGGGCCGCCGACGTGAGCAGCAGGCTCTCGCCCGACTTGCCCGGCACCACGGCCGGCCCGCTGTCGCCGCCCTTGAGGATCGTCTTCACGTTCTCGAGGACCAGCTGTCCCTCGGGGTCCTTGGCGTGATGGCAGGCGATGCAGTTGGTCTTGAAGAAGGGGAGGATGTCGAGGCGGAAATCGACGGGCTTGTCGCGCTTGGGCACTTCGATGGGGATCGGCCCGGTCTTCGCCTCCTGCGCCTCGGCCCCGAAGCACAGCGCGGCGGCCATCCCCGCGGCGACAAGCAAGCGGCTCATCATCGGCTCACCCCTGACTGCCACGATCCCGCTGATCAATATACACCGACAACCGGACTAGGAAGTCATAGCGGGGGAAAGAGCATCTATTACCGAGGAAGACGAAAATCGAAAATCGAGAACCGGGGAAGGCCGGAATCCGAAGAAAAATCCGAAAACTGCCGGATTTCCTGTCGAGAAAATCGCCCCTTCCTGCGCTCCTCGGGTGGAAAGGGAAGGAGACGAAGATGCCGACAACCTCATTCATCCAGCTCGAGGGGTGGCAGAAGGCGCGGCAGTTGACGGTCGGGATCTGCAAGCTCACCGAACGAATTCCGAGGCAGAAGCTCTTCAGCCCGACGGCGCAGACGCGGCGGGCGGTGCTGTCGATCGGCGCCAACATCGCCGAGGGGTAGGGTCGCCGCTCCCCGAAGGACAAGGCTCACTTCTACACGATGTCGAAGAGTTCAGGGGATGAGCTGCTTCACTATCTGATCATCTCGCAGGACTTGGGCTACCACCAGGGGGCTCCGGACCTGGTGCAGCTGCTGAGTTCCGTCAGCGCCATGCTGGTCCGTCTGACCCAAAAAACGCTCT
Organism: Planctomycetota bacterium; assembly: GCA_016200125.1. Next base: position 3,265 of record JACQFK010000264.1, on the reverse strand, counting down.
CGAACTTCCCGCAGGCTCTCGGGCGCCCTCTTCTCCGATTTCCGGTTTTCGATTTTCGGTTTTCGATCTTTAGAGTTCTTTGATCCGCAGATTCCGGAATTCCACCCGGGCTCCGTGCCCCAGGAAACCGATGTGTCCCTTCTTGTTCGCCAGGCCCGGGTGCTTCTTCAGCTTGCCCTCGTCCTTGATGTCGTCGAGGTTGGCGTCGACGATCACGTTGCCGTTGAGCTTGACGGTGATCTGGCGGCCCTTGGCGATGATCTCCTCCTCGTTCCACTCGCCGACGGGCTTCTGGGAGCCGCGCTTGGCGGCGAAGCAGTCGTAGATCGAGCCGTGGTACTGCTCGGGGCGCAGCTTCTGGTACTGCGAGCCGGAGTCGTCGAGGACCTGGATCTCCATGCCGACGTAGGCGGAGTCGCCCTCGAGCGGCGCGCGGATGCCGATGCCGTTGTTCGCGTTCTCGGTGAGCTTGAAGTCGAACTTGAGATGGAAGTCGCCGTACTCCTTCTCGGTGTAGAGGTTGCCGCCGTCCTTCACCGTGCAGAAGATGACGCCGTTTTCCACCGCGTAGCCGGCGCCGCTCTTGTTCTCGCCCTTGCCGGCCTTGCCGTAGACCCAGCCGGTCAGGTCCTTGCCGTTGAAGAGGTTCGTGTAGCCTTCCTCGGACTTCTGCTCCTGGCCCTGCGCCAGCGCGAGCATCGACATCAGAGCCGCCGTCATCATCCGCGTCATCGTCGTTCTCCTTTGAGGCTAAGATACTAACGCCGCCTTTTTCAAAGCGGCGCGAAAATCCGGCGGGGCGGCTGTGTATGATAGGTAGAACATGATCTACATATGGAACGACTGACGAAGGAGCCGGATTCGGCGACCTTTTCGCCCGGGGTCGACCGGGCGCTCGGCATCCTGGAGCGCCTGGGCGCCGCCGCGGGCGGGCTCACGCTCTCTGAGCTCAGCGCCCAGCTCGGCTTCCCCAAGAACGCCGTCTTCCGCATCACCAACACCCTCAAGGCGCGCGGCTACCTCGCCCGCGACGAGAAGTCGCTGCGCTTCCGCCTCACCGACAAGCTCCTCCGCGTCAGCCAGCCCCGCGTCGAGCGCAAGGGGCTCATCGAGGTCTCCCTGGACGCCCTGCGCGCGCTGCGCGACGAGTGCCGCGAGACGGTGCAGCTCGGCCGCCGCTTCGGCGACGAGGGCGTCATCCTCGAGCAGGTCGAGGGGCTGCACCCGCTGCGCATCTCGGTCGACGCCGGCCTCCGCTTCCCGCTCCACAACAACGGGCCGGGCAAGCTCCTCCTCGCGTTCATGGCCGACGCGCCGCGGGCCGCGACGATCAGGCGGCTGACGCTCACGGCGTCGACCTCGAGGACGATCACCGACCGGCACGACCTGGCGCGCGAATGCGACCGCATCCGCGAGCAGGGCTACGCGGTCGACTTCGCCGAGGCCGACGAGGGCATTCACTGCATCGCCGCGCCGATCCGCGATCCGCAGGGCGAGGTCCTCGTGAAGCGCTTCCTCTTCCTCCTGTTCCTGGTCCCGCAGGCGGCGCCGGTCGACTTCGACCGCGACATCCGGCCGATCTTCAAGGCCTCCTGCCTGAAGTGCCACGGCGCCGAAGGGAAGCCCAAGGGGCAGTTCCGGCTCGACCTGCGCGCGGCCGCCTTCCGCGGCGGCGTGAGCGGCAAGGCCGTCGTGCCCGGAAAGGCGGCCGAGAGCTTACTATATAAGTTGCTCCTCGACGGGGACGACGACGCCCGGATGCCCCAGAAGGCCCCGCGGCTCGCGGCGGGCCAGATCGACTTGATCAAGCGCTGGATCGACGAAGGCGCGAAGTGGCCCGAGGACGCCGGCGGCGGCGATGCGCTCCACTGGTCGCTGCGTCCGCTCCCGCCCAAAGCTGCGGGCTCGATCGACGCCTTCATCCTCGCGAAGCTGAAGGAGAAGGGCTTCACGCCGTCGCCGGAAGCCGACCGCCGCACGCTGCTGCGCCGCGTGACTTACGATCTCACGGGGCTGCCGCCCACGCCCGCGGAGATGGACGCCGACGAGCCCTACGAGAAGGCCGTCGACCGGCTCCTCGCCTCGCCGCGCACCGGCGAGCGCTGGGCGCGCCACTGGCTGGACGCGATCCACTACGCCGACACCCACGGCCACGACCAGGACCGCCCGCGCGCGAACGCCTGGCCCTACCGCGACTACGTCATCCGCGCCTTCAACGAGGACAAGCCCTACGCGCGCTTCGTCGAGGAGCAGCTCGCGGGCGACGTCCTCCGGCCCGGCGACCCGCAGGCGCTCGTCGCCACCGGCTTCATCGCCGCCGGCCCCTGGGACGAGAGCTCCCAGATGCACATCATGGCCGACACCGTCGACAAGAAGGTCGCCCAGAACCTCGACCGCGACGACATGCTCACCGCGACGATGTCGACCTTCATGGGCGCGACCGTGCAGTGCGCCCGCTGCCACAACCACAAGTTCGATCCCATCTCGCAGGCGGAGTACTACGCGCTGCAGTCCTGCTTCGCCGGCGTCGACCGCGCCAACCGGCCCTTCGACGACGATCCCGCCCTCAACCGACGCCGCCAGGAGCTGCTGAGAATGAAGACGCAGCTCGCCCTCCGGAAGATCGAGCTCGATCCTGCGCTCGACGCCGAGGTCGTCGCCTGGGAGAAGAGCCGCGCCGACGGGCCGGCGAACTGGACCCTGATCGACGCGGATACGATGGCCTCGAAGGAAGGCTCGACGCTCGTCAAGCAGGCCGACGGCTCGATCCTCTCGACGGGCCCGCGGCCGGCGACGGACACCTACACGATCACGGCGAAATCGCCGCTGGCACGGATCACGGCGGTCCGGCTCGAGGTTCTGACCGTCGACGACCACCCCTACAAGGGGCCCGGCCGGCAGGACAACGGCAACTTCCACCTCTCGGAGTTCCGCGTGGAGGCCGCGGGGAAGCCCGTCGCGCTGCATCATCCGAGCGCGGACTTCAACCAGGCCGGCTGGACGATCGCGCACGCGGTCGACGGCAAGCCCGAGACCGCCTGGGGGATCTATCCCGAGGTGGGGAAGGCGCACGTCGCGATATTCGAGCTCAAGCAGCCGCTCGAGGCGGAGACGGTCACGTTCGTTCTCGAGCAGTTGCACGGCCGCCATCACCTGATCCATCGGCCGCGGCTTTCGGTGACGGGGCTGCCGCCGCGCCCGGAGAAACTGCCGGCCGAGGTGGCGAAGATCGCCGCGGTCGAGCCTGCGAAGCGCTCGCGCGAAC
>JACQFK010000006.1 GCA_016200125.1 Planctomycetota bacterium | reverse complement strand
GCGAGCGGCCCGGCCGACTTCAGGTCGGGCGTCCCCTTCTGCATGTCCTTCGCCGCGTCCTGCGCGAGGACGGGCGTCGCGAGCGCCGCGATCGCGGCGATCACGATTCCCAGCTTCATCCGCATCATGGCCTTCTCCTCCCGATAGAGTGTCTGCAAGTAAAAGCGTCTACAAAAGGAACGATCCTGAAGGGCTGCGGATATTCCCATTCCGGATTAATTCCGGGAGGAAAGGCACCAGAGGTGCCGGCGTGTCCGGAGGAACAGCCTGCCGTCCGCGATCGCCGGAGAGGCCAGGCACTCCTCTCCGAGCCGGTTCTCCGACAGCCGCTCGAAGTTCCGGCCCGCCTTCACGACGATCGTCGTTCCCTCGTCGTTCGTGAAGTAAACCTTCCCGTCGCCCGCCACCGGCGATGCGGTGAATTTTCCCGGCAGCCGCTCCCGATAGAGCTCCTTCCCGCTCGGCCCCTCGCGGCAGACCAGCCGGCCCGTCTCGTCGCACACGTAGAGCAATCCGCCGTAGAAGACCGGTGAGCAGACGTAGGGGCCGCCGCGCTCCTCGCGCCAGGCCACCCGGCCGCCCGGACGGAAAGCCAGCGTGGGGCCGTCCTTCCCCGAGACCGCGAAGATCAGCCCGTCGCCCGCCACCGGCGACGGCGTCACCCAGCCCGACATCCCGGCCACGCTCCAGAGCTGCCGGCCCGTCGCGGGATCGTAGCCCCGCACCTCGTCCTGTCCGCTCACGATGAGCTCGCCCGACACGACGATCGGCGTGCTCCAGGATCGGAAGAGGCCCGGACGCGCGGTCTTCCACAGGGTGGCCCCGCCGGCGACGTCGAGCGCGGCCAGGTATGATTCGAATGATCTGGGCCGGTCGCCGTCGTGATCGCAGACCACGATCACGAGGTTCCCGTGGAGGATCGGCGAGCTGGCGAGCCCGAGCTCCGAGTCGAACTCTCCCAGCGGCTTCCGCCAGAGGCAGGCGCCCGAGAAATCGGCGCAGACGATTCCCGCATTGCCGAAGACGGCGACGACCCGGCTGCCGTCGGTCACGGGCGTCGCCGCCGCGTGGCCGGTCAACGCGGAGGCCCGCTCGGGATTCGCATCCTTCGTCTCCAGGCTCCAGCGGATCGCCCCGCTGCGCCGGTCGAGGCAGTGGAGGAGGCGGCGCGAGCCGCTGTCGAGGGCCGAGGTGAGGAACACCGCGTCGCCGCTCACGATCGGCGAGGAGGCGCCTTCGCCGGGGATGGCGGTTTTCCAGACGACGCCCTGCGTGGCGGACCAGGTCGACGGCAGCGGCGCGGCGTCGCTGACCGCCTCCCCCTGCGGACCGCGCCAGCGCGGCCAGTCCGGAGAGGACGGAGTCCCGCAGCCGCAGAGGAGGATCGCCAGGGACAGGGCCGCCGGCCTACGGACGCGCACGGAAGCGGACGATGAACTCGACGCGGCGGTTGAGGGCGCGGCCGGAGGTCTCGGCGTTGTCGGCGGCGGGTTCGTGCGCCCCGCGCCCCGACGCGAGGAGGATCGCGGGATCCAGGCGCTGCGGCGACTCGGGGCGCGTCATCCAGCGGATCGCCTCGCGCGCCCGGCCGAGCGAGAGCGCGAGCCCGCCCTCCTCGTCGGCCGACGCGTGGCCGGCCACCTCGATCGACGCCACCCGGCGCTGGAAGGGCTGGAGCAGCATCGCGGCGACGTCCGCCGCGGGCGCGCCCTGCCGGCCCGGACGTTCCGAGCCGCGGTCGAACATCTCGTACCCGAACTGGAGCCGGAAGCCCTCGGCCCCGCGGATCACGCGGAGCGCCCCGCCGCCCGGGTGGCGGCCGGCGACGATCTGGATCTCGTGGATCACGGAGGGCAGGTCCGCCGACGTCAGCGGGGCGTTCGGCGACTTGGGGGCGGAGGGGACGTTCACCTCGCCGACGCCCGCCTCGTCCCGCCAGGCCTGCGCCAGCGGGATCGCCTTGGAGGTGTCGATCGACGACACGGAGTAGAGCAGGATGAAGAGGCAGACCAGCTGCATCATGAAGTCGGAGTAGGACATCAGCCAGCGGATCTCGGTCTCGTCCTTGTCCGGAGGCCGGGGCGCGAAGCGGAGGGCGGCGAGCCGCTTCCGTTTCGCGAGAAGCTCGTTGTTCCGGTCGAGAAGGGCCATGTCAGTCCGTCCGAAGTTCGATCGTGACGCGGCGCAGGTCCCCCGCCGGGTTGCCCGCCGTCGTGATGAAGCGCGGGTCGAGGCCGGCGCGGGAGAGCCGCTCGACGACGGCCTGCGAGCGGGCGAGCGCCAGCCGGAGCGGATCGCCGTCGGTCGCGTCGTCGCCGGCGGCCGTCACGACGAGGCGGCCCGCGTAGGCGCGCAGCACGCGGGCCGAGGCGTCGAGCGCCCCGGCGCCGCCCGCCGTGAGCGCGGCCGCGCCGGGCTCGAAGACGGGAGCGTCGAAAGCCGCGCGGAAGCCGCCGGGGAGGGCCTCGATCGAGTAGCGGACGTCCCGGGGGACGTCGCCGCCGCCCAGGTCGCCGCCGAGGATCGGGCGGTCGCCGATGGCCAGCTTGTCGCCGCTCGTGCGGGTCTCGTGGGCGGCGAGCTCGCCCAACCCCACCGACGCGCGGTAGGCCGCCGCGAGCCGCGCCATGCGGCCCTTGTCGAGCGACGACACCGAGTAGAGCAGGATGAAGAGGCAGACGAGCTGCATCATGAAGTCGGAATAGGACATGAGCCAGCGCACCTCGCTGTCGTCCTTTTCGCGGACGGCGGGCGCGCCGATCAGGAGCTTCCGCGGCTTGGCCATGGGAGCGGGCTCTCCTAGCCCCGCTTCTCGCGCAGGAAGGACCGGAGCTTCGCCTCGATCGAGCGGGGCGAGTCGCCGGTCTGGAGCCAGATGATGCCCTTCACGATCATCTGCCGGTACAGGACCTCGTGGCGGTGCTTGCGGTCGAGCTTCTTCGCGATCGGCGTGAAGATCGCGTAGCAGGCGAAGACGCCGTAGAAGGTCGACAGCAGCGCGACGCCCATCTTCGGGCCGATCTGGGTGGGGTCGTCGAGCGACTTGAGCACGAACACGAGGCCCATGATCGTCCCGATCATGCCGAAGGCCGGCGAATAGGTGGCCATCGTGTCGTAGGTGGCCCGCGTCCGCGCGTGCCGTTCGTCCATGCCGGCCATCTCGACCGCGAGCCGCTCCTCGACGAGATCGGGCTCCACGCCGTCGATCGCCATCTGGACCGCCCGGCTCATGAAGCCGTCGCTGATCTGGCTGATCACCTTCTCGAGGCCCAGGAGGCCGTCCTTGCGGCTGATGCCGGCGTAGGCCACGAAGTCGGCGATCAGCTTCTCGTAGTCGTAGGTGACGACCGTGAAGGCGACGCGGAGCGCCTGCAGCGACTCGCGGAGCTCCTGGAGCGAAAGGCCCGCGATCGTGGCGACGAGCGCGCCGCCGAAGGAGACCGCCAGCGCCTCGGGCGACCAGATCTCCTGGGGCGACCCGTGGGCCACGCCGATGAAGACGACGGCGACGATGCCCAGGTAGCCCAGGACCAGCATCGAATCCAGCTTCATTCTCTCTTCGCTCTTCGGTATTCGCTATTCGCTTTCCGGCTTTCGCCCCTTCTTCTTATCGTCATTTTTTGCCCGAAAGCCCCCGTCCGCGTTCCGCAATTCCGGCCGCCGTCCGGGCCGTGACCCGCTTGCGGCCGTCGACCCCCGGGGCCTCCGAAAGCGGATCGGCGAACAGCGTGTCGTCGGGTCCCGGCAGCATTCCCTGCGGAAGCAGCAGCTCCCCGGCCACCCGGGCCAGCCCGTAGGGAAAGCGCCCCGAGCCGTCCAGGAGCGGCCACGACAGGACCGCCGATCCCGCCAGGGACGAGGGGAGGATTCCCTGCGGATAAACCTTGTAGGTGCGGGCGGACTTCAGCGAGTGGATCCAGGTCACGATAAAGACATCGATCCCGCCGGACGGCGACGCCTTGGCCGAAGCCAGGAGCGCGACCTCCTCGAGGCTCATCAGGGCCGGTGAGGGGGTCACCTCGATGCCGTCCAGGAGACTGCCCGGAAGCGGCGTCAGCGCCTGGCTGACGTCGCTGCCCTCGGAAAGCATCTCCACGGCCGCCGGACTTCCGTCCGGTCGGCGCACGCGCACGACGACGGCTTCGCGATCGCCTGCCAGCAGTCCGTCCAGGAGATCGAACCTGAACGACGCGCGCCCCAGGGCCATCAGGGCCTGCGCCGTCGATTTCGGCGACATGGGGGCCCCGTCGGAGCGCCAGGTGCCGGGAACCGCGATCTCGCGCCCGTCGATCCTCACGCCGCACTTGGAGGGACGGCCCTGGCCGTCCGCGCCGGCCGCCCGGCCGCGGATGAGGAAGAGTCCCTGGAACGCGTCGAGACGGACCAGCGACGAGCGAAGGAAGCGGCGGCCGAAGGGGGCCCAGACCGCGTTCGCCTGGGCGAGGCGGAGGGCGACGGCCTTCTCGATCTCCGGCGTCGGCGGCAATCCGGGCCCGACCGCGAAGAAGCGGACCGGAATCGCGTGGACCACCGCGGGCCCGACCGCGACTCCGCCCGCGGCGAGCCCCCGGTAGTGGAAGTCGAGGCGGGCGCCCGGGGCCGTGTGAAGGACGGCGCCCGTCCCCGCGGCGGCATCGTCGGCGTCCCCGAGAAGCAGAATCGAGCGGGTCACCCGCCGCTCGCCCGATCCCATGAGCGGCAGCGTCAGGGTTCCGATCGTCACCGACGCCGGGGCGCCGGCGTTCGGGTCCTCGACCAGGACGCGGACCCGGTCCGGCGACGCCGCCTCGGCGCTGTCGCGCAGGCGGCCCTTCTCGTCGAAGGCCTCCCGGGTCAGGAGGGCGAGGCGCGCCTCGCGGATCGGCCGCTCCTCCGCATCGACCAGTCCGACCCGGACCACGGAAATCTCGAGGAGGTTGGAGGAGATGCCTCCGGCGGCCGCCTGGACGCTGAATTTCCCGCCCGAGGGAAAGGTCGTTTCCAGCGTCGCCCCGCGGCCGATCTTCTCGAACTTCCCGCCGGCCGACGAGAACAGCCAGACCGTCGGATAGTCGGTGGGGATCGGAGGCGTCGCTTCCAGACGGAGCAACACGGGGACGTCGGCCCGGGCGGCCTGCTCCTGCAGGGGAAGCAGCGCGAGTTTCTGGAGCCTGAGGGGCGCGGAGGCCGGCGGCGCGGGAACCGGACCGGCCGCGGGTCCTTCAGTTTTGGGGGAACAGCCGCAGAGCAGGGCCCAGACGGCAAGCGCGGCGCTGAACTGATTTCCCCTCATCCCTCGCCTCGGCGCATCGATCCCCCGGTTGGTTATCCCAAGTGTAGCACGATCGGCCGGTCGGGGACGGAGTTCTATTGGAAGTCGCTGAGGCTCCAGTCGTCGGGATCCTGCTTGGGCGGGGGGTCGGTCTTGCCGACGATGCGGGGGCGGACCTGGGTGATGGACGTCTGCGGATCCTTGTTCTTCTCCATCTTCATGAGCGTACCGCAGGCGGGGCACATGACCTTCTTGTCGAGGTGCTCCGCGAAGACCCGCAGGTATTCGCCGCACTGGCAGAGGATGTCCTGCGCGCCGGTCGGGGCCTTGCGGCGCCGCGTGGTTCGGCCCAGGGGCTTCGCCGCGATGACCGCCGTCCCCTTCGCCGGGTCGTCGGCCGGCTTGTCCTCGAGGCGGCGGACCTTCGTCTCCATCGTCTGGGGGTCCCTGTACTTCTCGATGACCATCGACGCGCTGCAGACGGGACACTTGACCCGCTTCCCCGCCTGGTCCTTCCGGGCCACGAGGACCTGACCGCAGGAGCAGACCAGCTGGAGCGATCCCGCCGGGATGCGGATCGCGTTGCCCGCCGCGGCGACCCGCGTGAGGACCTTGCCGCGCGTCTTCGCGTCCACGGCCCAGACGGCCTTGAACACGGCGGCGCAGGTCGGGCATTTCAGCTCCCGACCGACCGCGTCGGCCGCGACCTCGACGGCCGCGCCGCACGCGCAGCGCACCGAGCCCGCCGGTTCCTTGCCTAGGTCTTCCGCCATGTCCGATCCTGTCCCGTCCTCACACGTTCGCCTGATGCCACTGCTGCGGCTTGGGATAGTAGCGCAGGAGCTCCTTCTTCAGGTGGTCGAAGGCCTCCTTCGGACTGTCGCAGATCTTGAAGAGATTGAGATCCTTCGGGCTGATGGTGCCCCAGCGCACGAGCGCCTGCAGGTCCAGGAAATCGCCCCAGAACTTCTTCCCGTAGAGGACGATCGGAAGAGGCCGGCCGATCTTGCGGGTCTGGACGAGCGTGAGGATCTCGAAGAGCTCGTCCATGGTGCCGAAGCCGCCGGGAAAGATGACCAGCGCGCAGGCCAGGTAGGCGAACCAGAGCTTGCGCATGAAGAAGTAGTGGAACTCGAAGAGGAGGTCGGGGGTGATGAAGGGGTTGGGCCGCTCCTCGTTGGGCAGGCTGATCGCGAGACCGACGGTCGGCCCGCCCGCCCGCTCCGCGGCGCCGCGGTTGGCCGCCTCCATGATGCCCGGCCCGCCGCCCGAGCAGATCACGAAGCGCTTGCCCTGCCCAAGCGACTTCGCCCACTGCGTGAGCTGCGCCGAGAGCTCGGCCGCCTCCTCGTAGTAGATGGCGAGCTTCATGTCCCCTTCGAGCTTCGCCAGCCTCTCGCGCAGCTGCCGGGGGGGCCGTCCGGGGTACTTCTTCTTCTCCTCCTGCGCCGCGGCGTACTCCGTCTTCACCGCCACGGGCGGCCGCGCGCGGGCGGAGCCGAAGAACACGATCGTCTCTCGGACGTCGAGCCGCTGGAAGCGCTGCAGCGGCTCCAGGTACTCGCACATCATCCGGATGATCCGCGCGTCGCGGCTCTTGAGGAACTGGGGGTTGAGGTAGGCTTTGTTCGCCTTCTTCGGCGGCACGAAGTCGCCGGGGCCGCCGACGCCGTTCTCGACGTTGAGGGGGTCAGGCATCCAGCTTCTCCAGATCCGCGAGGGCCGCCTTCACGAGCGGGCCGATCGTCTTCTCGCTGAAATCGAACTTGAGCCCGGAGGCGCGGAAGAGCTCCGGCAGCGGCCGCGTCCAGCCCAGCGACTCGCCGGCGCGGTACTTCGCGATCGCGGCCTTCCGGCCCTTCTTCGCGGTGCGCCAGACCTGCAGCGCGCCGGTCTGCGCAATTCCATACTCGATATAATAAAAAGGGACCGTGAAGAGGTGGAGCTGGCGCTGCCAGTTGTAGGCTTTGGCGTCCTCGTAGCCGGTCCAGTCCTCCGAGCCCCCCAGACGGCGCCTCAGGTCCAGCCAGGCGTTCTTCCGGTCCGTCCTCGAATGGTCGGGGTCGGTGTAGACCCAGTGCTGGAAGGCGTCGATCGTCGCGACCCAGGCGTAAGTGGACAGGAGGCCCTCCAGGTGATGGGCCCGCGCCCGGTCGGCCTCCTTCTTCGGATAAAACTCCTCGAGGTAGGGCTGGCCCAGGAGTTCCATGCCCATCGACGCGACCTCGGCGAACTCCGTCGGGTAGTCGCGGTTGAAGCGCGGCTCCTGGTGGCGGCACTGGAGCGAGTGGAACGAATGGCCGCCCTCGTGGAGCAGGGTCTCGACGTCGCCGTGGAGCCCCGCGGAGTTCGAGAAGATGAAGGGGACGCGCTCGACCTCGAACACGGTCTGGTAGCCGCCCGGCGCCTTGCCCTTGCGGCTGTCGAGGTCGAGGTAGCCCTTCGAGCGGATGTAGTCGAACATCTTCCCGAAGTCGGGATGCACCTTGCGGAAGATGCGGCCGCAGCCGTCCATCAGCTGCTTCATGGACTTGAAGGGGCGCAGCGGCGCGCGGCCCTCGGGATCCACCGCGAGGTCCCAGGGGCGCAGGACGTCGACGCCCAGAAGCTTCCGGCGCCGCTCGTGGCGGCGGCGGAGCGCGGGGACGACGGCCGTTTCGTTCGCGCGGTGGAAGTCGAAGCAGTGGCGCGGCGTGTAGTCGAAGCGGCCGCGGACGCGGAAGGTGTAGTCGCGGTAGTCCTTGAAGCCGGCGTTGCGGCCCATCCGGGTCCGCAGCTTCACCATCTCGTCGTAGAGGTCTTCGAGCGGCTCGCAGGCCTGCAGCCGCCGCTTCGCGATCAGCTCCCAGACCTCCTGGCGGCGGGCGCGGTCGTTCTCCTCGAGGTGGCGCGCGACCTGCTGGAGCGTCTGCTCCTTGCCGTCATAGGTCACCGTCATCGATCCCGCGATCTTCTGGTACTTCTGCCGCAGCTCGGCGTCCTTCGCCTCGAGCGCGATGTTCTCCTCGCGGTAGAGCTCGAACTCGTTGGCGATGAAGCGGTCCATCACGCCGTAGACGTTCTTCGGAAGAGATTTGCGCTTCGGATGGTCGAGGTAGAGCTTCTTCAGCGCCTGCCAGCGCGGCTTGGCCAGCGGTCCGATCACGGTCTCCAGGTGGAGGTACTTCTTCTCCTTCTCCGCGTTCTCGGTGTCGCAGGTCATCGCGACATAGCGGCGGCTCGACTCCTCGTTCCACGCGCTTTCGAGCTCGCTCCAGTCCTGGAGCCAGGCGCGCAGGTCGCGCGTGGCCGCGCCCTTCTCGAGCTCGTCGAAGAGGGGTTCCAGCTTCTTCCAGTCGTCGAAGTCGAGGTTCCGGGGAACCCACCGGAGGGGGTAGGCCTGGTCGAGCTTCATACCCGGTTGGCGCTTCCTGAATTCCGCAAACGTAGAGGGGAGTATAACACGATTGGTAGGATCGACTAAATGAAACGACTCCTCCTCCTGGCCCTCCTCGCGGGCTGCGGCGCCCCGCAGACGCCGCCGGCCGCGACGGTTGCCGCCCCGGCGAAGCCGAAAGCGCCCGGCCTGCCCGCCGCCATCGCCGTCGAAGGCGTCCCCGCGGTCCCGGACGAGATCACGAAGCGGCTCGCGCAGTACCAGAGCGCGCGGGGCGCCGCCTTCGAGGACTTCGGCCCCGACGGCTCGATCCTCATCGCCACCCGCTTCGCCGAGACGGCCCAGCTCCACCTCGTCCCCTTCCCCGGCGGCCGCCGCGAGCAGCTCACCTTCGGCGATGAGCCGGTCTCCGGCGGCCTCTTCATCCCGGGCACGAGCGACCTGCTCTACACGCAGGCCCGCGGCGGCGACGAGAATTACCAGATCTACCGGCTCGACCGGAAGCAGGGCCGGTCGAGCTTGCTGACGGACGGCAAGTCTCGCAACAATCTGGGCCCGATGAGCCGAAAAGGCGATCGCGTCGCCTACAGCTCAAATCGCCGGAACGGTCGCGACACGGACCTCTACCTGCTCGATCTGTCGACGGGAACGGCCAGGCTTCTGCTGGAGACAAAGGGCACGTTCTGGGTCGTGACCGATTGGGCTCCGAACGATACGGAACTCATGATGCTCAAAGTGGTTTCCGTGAACGACACCCGTCCCTACACCCTGAACCTGTCCCATCCAATCCCGGAATCCGTTCTTGATGTTCCGGACAACGTCAAGGTCTCCTGCTCCAGCCCGAAGTTCGCCTATCCCACGCCCTGGATCATGGGCTGCGACTGGCAGGGCGAGTTCCGGCAGCTCGCGCAGTCCACCGGAAAGGTCAGCGCCGCGTTCAGACACTTGACCATCGTCGACAAGCCCTGGGACGTCACGGACATCGAGGTCCACGACCGCCAGATCGCGTACGTGAAGAACGAGGACGGCACGTCGCGCCTGTATTTCCTGGGCGAGGACCGGCCGGTCGACCTGCCCCTGGGCATCGTGTCGGGAATGAGGTTCTCGCGTGACGGGAAGCGCCTCGGGTTCACGCTCAGCCGCGCCGACGCTCCCAGCGACGCGTACACGTACGAGATCGCGGAGAAGAAGCTCGTCCGCTGGACCTTCAGCGAGACCGGCGGGCTCGACGCGTCGGCCTTCGTAACGCCCCAGCGGTTCTCCTTCAAGTCCTTCGACCAGCGGGAGATCCCGGCCTACGTCTACAAGCCCCGCAAGGCGGGAAAGGCGCCCGTGGTGATCTCCATCCACGGCGGCCCCGAGTCGCAGTACCAGCCTTTCTTCACGCCGCTGACCCAGTACTGGGTGAACGAACTGGGGATCGCCGTGATCGCGCCCAACGTCCGGGGCTCGACCGGCTACGGCAAGACCTACACCGCGCTCGACAACGCCGAGAAGCGCGAGGACTCGGTGAAGGACATCGGCGCGCTCCTCGATTGGATCGCGGCGCAGCCCGACCTCGACGCCTCGCGCGTCGCCGTCTTCGGCGGCAGCTATGGCGGCTACATGGTCCTGGCGTCGCTCGTCCACTTCGGCGACCGCCTCAAGGCGGGCATCGACGTGGTGGGCATCGCCAACTTCGTCACCTTCCTGGAACGGACGAGCGGCTACCGGGTGGATCTCCGCCGGGTCGAGTACGGCGACGAGCGCGACCCGAAGATGCGCGCGGTGTTCGAGCGGATCTCGCCGGCAAACCACGCCGACCGGATCAGGTCCGCCCTCCTCGTGGCGCACGGGCGGAACGACCCGCGGGTGCCCTTCTCCGAGGCCGAGCAGATCGCCGCGAAGGTCCGCGCGCAGGGCCGCCCCGTGTGGACGGTCTACGCCGACAACGAGGGCCACGGCTTCGCCCGCAAGGAGAACCGCGACTACCTGAGCGCCGCCATGACCCTCTTCCTCAAGAAACACCTGATGGAATGAGAGCCGGCGGGCGGCTTGCTCCTTGATTCTCTACTCTTGATTCCGGGCTCTTACTTCATGCAGACCGCGCGGACTTCCGCGAGATCGCAGAGGCCCTTGACGACCTTGCGGATGCCGTCCTGATTGAGCATCACCATGCCCTTCTTGATGCCGAGATCGCGCACCTTGCTGGAGAGCTCCTTGCCGTAGATCAGGTGGCGGATCTCGTCGTCGACAGCCAGCAGTTCGTGGATGCCGGCGCGGCCCTTGTAGCCCGACTTGTTGCAGCGCTCGCAGCCCCGGGCGCGGGCCAGCTCGACCTTCTCCCGGACGAAGCCCTGCTTGTCCCAGAGCGCGTCGTCGCCGAACTCGTGCTTGAGCTTGGCCCACTCGGCCTCGTCGGGGACGTAGCGCTCCTTGCACTCCTTGCAGAGCGTCCGCAGGAGCCGCTGCGCGAGGATGCCGAGGAGCGAGTCGCCGAAGGTGTAGGGGTCCAGGCCCATGTCCAGGAGGCGGGTCACGGTCTCGGGCGCGTTGTTCGTGTGGAGCGTGGAGAACACCATGTGGCCCGTCAGCGACGCCTCGATGGCCGCGCTCGCGGTCTCGAGGTCTCGCATTTCGCCGATCATGATGATGTCCGGGTCGAGACGCAGGAAGGAGCGGAGCGCCTTCTCGAAGGTGAAGCCGATCTTCGGCATCACGCTCACCTGCCGCAGGCCGTTCTGCGTGATTTCGACGGGATCCTCGGCGGTCCAGATCTTGACGTCGGGCTTGTTCAGGTAGCCGAGCCCCGAGTGGAGCGTGGTCGTCTTCCCGGAGCCGGTCGGGCCCACGCAGAGGAAGATCCCGTAGGGCTGCTCGACGATCGTCTTGAACTTGTCCAGGTTGTCCTGCTCCATCCCGAGCTTCTCGATGGGGATGGGCTTCGAGGCCGCCAGGATGCGGAGCACCGCGTCCTCCTGGCCCCCCGTCGTCGGAATCGTGGCGACGCGCAGCTCGATGTCGCGCGCGCCGAACTTCTTGAAGGGGATCTTGCCGTCCTGCGGGAAGCTCCGCTCGGCGATGTCCAGGTTGGACATGATCTTGATGCGCGCCACCATGGCGCGGCCGTTGCCGTTGGGGATCTCGGGCAGGCCGGGCATGTTCGAGCAGGAGCCGTCGATGCGGATCCGCACCACCACGGGCCCCTCCATGCGGGGCTCGATGTGGATGTCGCTCGCTCCCATGTCGTTGGCCTTCTCGATGATCGCGTTGACCAGGCGGACCAGCGCGGCCTCGTTGGCCTTGTCCTTGTCGTTGTCGGAGCTCTTCTCCTCCCCGGCCGCGCTCTTGTTGGTGGCGTCCTCGCTCGCGATCTCGCTCATGAGGTCGTTCAGCTCGGCGGACGCGACCGCCTTCACCGACGCGCCCAGGAAGGAGTCGATGAAGTCGTTGATGTCCTCCCTGATCGCCACGTTGACGATGATCTCGAGGCCCAGGCGCTTGGCGATGTCGTCTCGGAGCGAGAGGTTTTTCGGATTGGCCATCAGCACCGTGGCCCGGTTCCCCGCCTTGGAGACCGGGACGAAGGAGTGGTGCTTGAGCAGGTCGAGCGTGAACTTCTCGAGCAGGTCCATCGGGGCGAAGTAGCCCGTCGCGTAGGACAGGAAGGGGACCCGGTAGAAGTCCGAGAGGCTCTTCCCGAGATCGTCCTTGGAGATCTTGCAGTTCTGGATGATGTTGTACTCGGCCGACATCCCGTTCTTCTGCCCCGCCTGGACCGCCTGGTCCACCTGCTCCTGGCTGAGGCGGCCGGCCCGGATCAGCGTGTCGTAGGGCGAGGTCCGGACCGCGACCTTTTGCTGGTTGGCGAAGGCCGTCCCCAGCGTCTTCGCCAGGTCTTCGACGATCACCATGTGGTCCTCGCGGAACGCCATGTTGTGCGGCGCGTTCATGCACTCGATCACGCCGAAGAGGCGGGCGTCCTTCAGGATGGGGACGGCGAGGATCTGCTTCGTCTTGAAGCCCGTCTTCTTGTCCCAGGTCGCGTCGAACTTCAGGATGGGATCCACCGCCGCGACCGACTTGGGGTCGTAGGCGTCCGAGATTCGGACGATCCGCTTCTTGAGCGCCACGTAGCCCACGATGCTGTTCGAGGCGACGGGGACGCGGATCTCCTTGACCTCCTCGCCGTCCATCGACTTGGTGACCAGTTCGTCCTTCGCCGGATCCTTGGCGAAGATGGACACCAGCTCGCAGCCCACCAGGCGCTGCACGTCCTCGCGCACGGACAGGATGATCTCGTCCAGGGTGGCAGTGTGGATGTGGTCGGTGACCTCGCGAATGCGCCGCTCGGTCTCGAGCTTGGCGGACAGCTCGTCGAGCCGGGCCAGCACATCGTCGCCGGCCTTGGTGCCGAGTGGATTGGGCATGAAGTAATGCTAACCCGCGACCCCGCACAGTCAAGCACTAGCTGGTGAAAAGGGGGGCGGCGGCGGCCTATTCGCCCGGTTTGGGCGGCGGAACCACCTCGGTGATGCGGACGGCGAAATTGTCGTGGACCACGAGGACCTCCCCGCGCGCCACCAGGCGGTCGTTCACGAAGACGTTCACGGCGTCGCCGACCAGGCTGTCGAGCGCCACGACCGAACCGGAGCCCAGCTTGAGGACGTCCTTCACGTTCAGCCGGGCGTTCCCCAGCTCCACGCGCACCTGGACGTCGACGTCCCCCAGGAATTCGATCCCCGCCTCGGGCCGGGGGGGCGACGCCGGGGTCGCGATCGTCTCGAAGGAGGGGGGCGGAGCGGAGGGACGGGAAGACGTCTCCTTCCGCGGCGCCTCGGGCGGCGGCGGGGAGGAGGCCGCGGAGCCCGCGAGCACCTTCATGAGCTCGTCGATGTCTTCCTGGCGCGGCTGTTCGGGCATAGTCGTCTCAGCGCCGCTCGGGCGGCTTCCGGTCGGGAAAGAGGACGCGGGAGACCGGCTCCTGGCCGTCCCGGACGCCGACCTGCTTCTCCATCTCCTGGTTGATCCGCTGGCGGATGTCGGACTTCATCGCCTCGAGCACCGCGGGCTTGCGGAGCTCGGCGTCGCTCTTGGGATCAAGGATCTCGGTCCACACGATGTCGCGGAACAGGTTCTTGCGCCGCTCCACCTGGGACTTCAGCGCGCCCAGGTCGCGGACCTTCGGGTTGAGCACGAGGACGACCTTGAGCATGAAGGGCTCGCGGACCAGGCCGCCCGACTCAGGCGAGAGCTCGCGCGTCATCGCGCCCAGGTCGACCTCCTCGTAGCCGTCCGGGCTGGCGGCGGCGCCCTGCCCGGCCTGGAAGGAGGAGACGATCCGGAGGACGATGAACAGCGTGAAGATCATCGCGACCCCGAGTCCGAGGTATCCCGCGGGGGACATCATCCGCCGGGGGGGAGGCGGCGGGGGCACGGCATAGGAGGGGCTGCTCGCGCCGGTCCGTTCGGCGGCGCTGTTCGGGGGCATCAGGACCTCCCTGCTACGTCTTTTCCGGGCCCTGGAGCGGGACGGCCATCCGCACGCCGCGGTTGTATTGGATCACCCGGCGGATCACTTCGTCCAG
>JACQFK010000005.1 GCA_016200125.1 Planctomycetota bacterium | reverse complement strand
GCCGGCGCCGACGCGATCCTGATCCACGACGCCGTCAGCGGCGACTTCCTCTCCTTCGAGATCGACTTCGAAAGCCGCCTGGGCGTCCGCCGGGCCTACGTCACCTGGGTCCGCGCGATCGGGATTCGCACGGGCTTCGTGGACACCGGCGAGGGCGGCGGCTCGCTCCACTACAAGGAGGCGCCGGTCGTCGTCTGGCACTTCAAGCCGCGCCGGGAGCACGTCGAGGAGGCCCGGCGCCTCGTCGAGCGCTCCTGCATCGAGGAGGGGCTCCGCGAGTCCATCCTCAAGCGCCTTGTGCTGTAGATCCTTGCGCAAGCCTTGATCCTTAAGGCTTAATACTCCTGCCGTGAACCTCACCGAGCTCTGGAACAGCTACCGCGACGGCCGCTGCGGCGTCGGCGGAGCCCTCCTGCTGGGGGCCGTCTCCAGCGTCGCCGCGCTCGCGGTCTCCTTCTTCATCCTCAAGCCCCTGGTCCGCGGCTTCTCTCGCCAGGACATTCCGAAAGTCCTTCAGTCGCGGCTGCGTCGGACGGGCTTCGCGCTGACCGTCGCCAGCCTGTCGCTCGGAGCCTACCTCTTCTGCCACGCGATCTGGCCCCCGGAAGTCCGGGTCAAGAAGCTGGCCTTCGAGATCTCCGAGCTCCTCCTGATCTTCTTCAGCGCCTACGTCTTCCTGGAGATCCTGCTCAGCTTCTTCGGCGACTTCCTGCCCCGCGTGCGCAACCAGACGCCGCTCGCGCCCATCATCAAGGACCTCGTGCGGGCCCTCGCGCTCATCGCCATCTCGCTCCTCGGGGTGAAAGCCGCGTTCCCCGACGTCGACATCGGGGCGATCATGACGACGTCGGCGATCCTGTCGGTCGTCATCGGCCTCGCGCTCCAGGAGAGCCTGTCCAACATCTTCGCGGGGATCATGCTCACGATCGACCGCCCCTTCAAGGCGGGCGACTGGATCGAGATCGACGGCAAGGAAGGCAAGATCCTCGACTCGAACTGGCGCTCGACCCGCGTGATGACGCGGGACGACGACATCATCTACGTGCCCAACAGCACGATGGCGAAGGGGAACATCGTCAACCTGACCGACCCGACGCCGGAGCACCTCTGCCGGCGGCGGCTTGGGGTCGAGTACTCGGCTCCGCCCAACAAGGTCCGCAACGTGCTGATCAACCTGATGAACCATGTCGACGGCGTGCTCAAGGACCCGCCGCCGGACGTCTACGTCGTCGAGTACGCCGACTCGGCGATCATCTACGACCTGCGCTACTGGATCATCGACTACGACCGACGCCTGTCAGGAGGTCGATCTGGGACCACCTCAAGCGCGAGGGGATTTCGATCCCCTATCCGATCCGCGACGTCTACCTGAAGAAGGAGAAGCCCAGCCACCGCCCCGAGGACGTGATCCAGCTGCTCCGGAAGGTGGACATCCTCCAGCCGCTGAAGGAGGAGGAGGTCGCGATGCTGGCGGAAGATCTGAGCCATCACCTGTTCGGCCGGGGCGAGGCGATCTGCAAGCAGGGCGACCCGGGGTCGACGTTCTACATCATCAAGAGCGGCCTGGTGGGCGTGCGGGTGAAGAAGGACGACGCGGACGTCGAGGTGGCGCGCCTCGAGCCGGGGAGCTACTTCGGCGAGATGTCGCTGCTTACGGGCGACCCGCGCAGCTCGACCTGCGTGGCGATCGAGGACAGCGAGCTGCTCTGCCTGGACCGGGATACTTTCGGTGTCCTCCTGCAGGAGAATCCGCCGGTCGCGCAGGCGATGAGCGACATCCTTGCGTCACGGGCCCAGGCCACGCAGAAGAAGCTCAACGAGGACAAGGGGACCTCGGTGCGCCGCTCGCCCGAGGAGGGCTCGAAGCGCATCCTCGAGCGGATCTGGACCATCTTCCGTCCCAAGAAGTGAGCGTGGACGAGTACAAGGAACTCCTCGCCAAGGTGGACGCCTGGTACCGCTCCGTGAAGGAGCGCCATCCCGACCAGGTGCCCTGCTCGAAGGGCTGCCGCGACTGCTGCATCGGGCTCTTCGATGTGTCGCTCGCCGACCGCGACCTGCTGCGAGAGGGGATGGCGGCGGCGGATGCGGCGGTGCGGAAGGACATCGAGGTGCGGGCGGGAGAGCTGCTCGCGCGTCTGCGGGAGATCGAGCCGGGTCTAGGGGACACGCTGGACGGCTGGGCGCCCGACGCGGTCGACGATTTGTGCGACGCGGCGGGCGACGTGGAGTGTCCGGTGCTGGGCCGGGAAGGGGAGTGCCGCCTTTATGCCCATCGCCCGCTCACTTGCCGGATGAGCGGGGTGCCGGTGGTGAACCTCGCGGGCGAGCCGGTGTTCCCGGAAGGCTGCGCGAAGTGCACGCTCAAGCCGTCGGAGGCGCCCCGCCTGGACTGCGATCGGCTTTCGCGCCAGGAGCGCAAGATCCTCAAGGCGCGCTTTCCCGGCGAGAGCGGGGTGACGCTCTTCATCGCGCAGGCCGTCGCAACGAAACAAACCGTTTGATTCGTTTCATTGAAACGATTCAAACGGTTTGTTTCGTTGCAAGCGGCTCCCTGGGTTGTCCGCATCAACCGCCGACGCGCCCGTGTTAGGTAGGAGGAGCGGGACTTGTCCGGGGAGACTACGTGAAACACCGCGCGTTCGCCGTCCTCCTGCTCGCCGCGCTCCCGGGCTTCGGGGCCCCGGCCGACGACTGGTCGACCAGCGGGGGTGACGGCGCGCGCAGCAATTCCACCCCGCAGGACCTCGCCGCGCCCCTCGCGCTCCGCTGGACGACCCGCGCCGCCCATCCGCCGATGCCCGCGTGGCCCGCCTCGGACCGGCAGCCCTTCGACCGCGCCTTCCATCCCGTCATCGCCGGCGGGATCCTCGCCTTCGGCAGCTCCGCGGACGGGAAAGTCAGCGCGTTCGATGCCGCGACCGGAACAGAGCGCTGGTCGATCTTCACCGGAGGACCGGTCCGCTTCGCCCCCGCCGCGTGGAAGGACCGCCTCTTCGTCGCGAGCGACGACGGTCACCTCTACTCGCTCAAGGCCGCCACCGGCGAAATCCTCTGGAAGAAGCGCGGCGGACCCGACGACCGCATGGTCCTGGGCAACGACCGCCTGATCTCGGCCTGGCCGGCCCGGGGAGGCCCCGCCGTCGCCGAAGACGTCGTCTATTTCGCGGCGGGCATCTGGCCCTCGGACGGGATCTTCCTCTACGCGCTCGAGGCCGCGACGGGCAAGGTCCTCTGGTGCAACGACCAGTCGGGATCGATCGTCATGCCGCAGCCTCACGGGGGCGCCAACGCCGAAAGCGGCGTCGCCGCGCAGGGGCCCCTCGTGGTCGCCGGCGACCTGCTCCTCGTGCCCACGGGCCGCGCCGTCCCCGCCGCCTTCCGTCGCAGCGACGGCAAGTTCCAGTACTTCCATCTCCAGGAGAACGGCAGCAAGGGCGGCTCGACCGCCCTCGCCCTGGGATCGCAGTTCTTCAACAGCGGCTCGGCTTTCGACGCGGCGACGGGCGCCCTCGCCGAGGTCGTCGGACCCGGAGCGCTCGCCGCGTTCCCCGGCGGCCTCGTCCGCTCCACCGAGAAGGAGCTCGTCGCCTCGGCGATCGTCGCCAAGGAGAAGACGGACCGCAAGGGCGAACGGGTCAAGTACAAGGGGCTCGAGAAGCTCTGGTCCCTCCCCGGAATTCCGGGCGGAACGGCCGTGATCTCGGCCGGCAAGAGCATCGTCGCCGCTGGCGCGGGCCGCGTCGCCGTGGTCGATGCGGCGGCGCAGAAAGTCGTCTCGACCTTCGACGTCGACGGGATCCCCTACGCGCTCGCCGCCGCCGAAGGGCGGCTTTATGTCGGCACCGACCAGGGGCAGCTCTACTGCTTCGGAACGCCCGCCGCCGACGGCCGACCCGCCCTGCTCAAGCCGGGCTCCCCCTACGGCGAGAACGCGGCGGCGGCCGCGGCCGCGAAGGAGATCGTCGAGACGTCGGGCGTCGTCGACGGCTACTGCGTCGACCTGGCCTGCGGCGACGGCGCCCTGTCTTACGAGCTGGCCCGCCGCACCCAGCTGCGGATCTTCGCCGTCGACGCGGATCCCGAGAACGTCGCCGCCGCGCGGCGCAAGCTCGACCAGGTCGGCCTCTACGGCGTTCGCGTCACGGTCCACCTCGCCGATCCGGCCCTCTGCCCCTATCCCCGCTACATCGCCAATCTCGTTGTCTCGGGGACCGGTGCCGCGCCCGCGGACGCGGTCGCCCGCCTCCAGCGGCCCTACGGCGGCGTCGCGATGATCGGCAAACAGAAGACGGTGCGTGGCCCGCTCGCCGGCGCGGGATCCTGGACCCACGCCTACGCCGATCCGGCGAACACGAGCTGTTCCAGCGACACGCTGGTCAAGGGGCCGCTGACGATGCACTGGTTCCGCGACAGCGACTTCGAGATGCCCCAGCGCCACGGTCGCGGGCCCGCGCCGCTCTACCTGGACGGCCGCCTCATCGTCGAGGGCCTCAACGGCCTCCGCGCGGTCGACGCCTACAACGGCCGCACGCTGTGGGAAGTCCCGCTGCCGAAGGTCCTGCGGGCCTTCAACAGCGACGCCCTGATGGGCGCGGCGGGCACGGGGAGCAACCTCTGCGCGTCGTCCGACGCGATCTACGTCCACACGGGCAAGCGCTGCCTCCGCCTCGATCCCGCGACCGGGAAGACCCTGGCCGAGTTCGAGGCGCCCGCGCTTCCGGACGGCAAGCCCGGCACCTGGGGCTACATGGCGGTCGAGGGAGGGATTCTCTACGGCACGCTCGTCAATCCCGAGCACATCGTCAAATGGCGCTACCAGGCGGGCGACATGACCGAGCAGTTCACCGAATCGGTGCGCCTGGTCGCGCTGGACGCGGCGACCGGGAAGCTTCGCTGGTCCTACGACGCCAAGACTTCCATCCGCCACAACGCGATCGCGATCGGCGGGGGGAAGGTCCACCTGATCGACCGCGCGATCGCCGAGGGCGACCGGCTCAAGCCCGAGAAGAATCCCCCCGAGCAGCCGAACGGCGAGCTGGTGACGCTGGACGCCGCGACGGGCCGGGAGCTCTGGAGGTCGAAGGAGGAGATCTTCGGCACGCTGCTGATCGCGGGGGTGCGCCACGACACGCTGCTGATGTCCTACCAGCCCACGGCCTTCAAGCTGCCGTCGGAGAAGGGCGGCCGGCTGGCGGCCTTCAGCGCCTCGGACGGCAAGCGGCTCTGGGACAAGAAGGCGGCCTACAAGACGCGCCCGCTGCTGATCGGCCGGACGATCTACGCGCAGGGCGGCGCCTGGGATCTGCTGACCGGCGAGGAGCAGGCCTTCGATCTGCAGCGGTCCTACGGTTGCGGCCAGCTGTCGGCCTCGGCGCATCTGGCGGTCTACCGGTCGGCCACGCTCGGCTACCACGATCTGGCGAGCTCGCAGGGGACGACGAACTACGGCGGCATCCGTCTGGGCTGCTGGATCAACGCGGTGCCGGCGGGCGGCCTGGTGCTGGTCCCCGACGCGACGACGGGCTGCCGCTGCAGCTACCTGAACCAGGCCTGGATCGCCCTCCAGCCGCGGGACTGACCTGCAAAACAAACCGTTTGAATCGTTTCATTTTGAAACGATTCAATCGGTTTGTTTCGTTGCAGACAAAAAAAGAGGGCCCGTTGCCGGGCCCTCTTCTTCGTGCTTTGGTTTCTTGGTGTTTCGCTACTCCAGGAACGACCTGAGCATCCACGACATCTTCTCGTGCTGCTCCAGCAGGCCGGTGAGGAAGTCGGCCGTGCCGGCGTCGCCGTGCGTGTCCTGGCAGATCGCCAGGTCGGCCCGCAGCGTCCGGATGATCGACTCGTGGTCGCTCAGCAGGTTCGAGAGCATCGACTTGGGGCTCGGGTGCTGGCCCGGATGCTCCTTCAGCCGCGACTGCTTCTGGAACTCGCCCATCGTGCCGAACGCCATGCCGCCCAGCGCCCGCGCCCGCTCGGCCACCTCGTCCACGATCCCGTTCAACTCCCCGTACTGCGCGTCCAGGAACTTGTGCAGGTCGTTGAAGTTGGGTCCGGTGACGTTCCAGTGGTAGTTGCGCGTCTTCACGAGCAACACCATCTCGTCCGATAACGTCGTGTTCAGGATCTTCACCACGGCGTCCCGGTTCTTGTCAAGCAGGCCGATCTCAGGCTTCATGCAGTCTCCTCAGTTGTACTAGTTACCTATAACGTCGACACTTTTGAATAATTTCTGAGTTATTCCTCGCGCCCCAAAGGTCCGCGCGTCACCCCCATGACGTTCGACGCCCGCAGCTCCCGCCAGAGGGTCTCACCGTTCCCATTGCCGTCCAACAGGTTACGGTAACCTTCGACCAGGCGCCGGGCCTCTTCGGGGCCCTCATTCAGCAATTCCACCCTGAACCAGCGGACCCCCAAATCGAGCATCCCGCGCACGTACTGCGAGCCGCTCTGGGCCACCGCGTTGTAGATCGTGTTCCGGCACCCGACGTCCGCCTTCAGGGGGTGCTCCTTGCCCGACCAGTCCTTCAGCGACAGCGCGTGGCGGTCGCAGGGACGGCCGCAATCCGTCGCGTCCTTGCCCTCCGACAGGACCGCCGCGATGACGCAGTGCTCGTTGTGGAACATCGGCATGTGCTGGTGGATCACGACCTCCGCGCGGCCCGGATCGACCCGCGCCATCAGCGCCTGGAACTGCTCCCAGTTCAGGTCGTAGCTCGGCACGAAGCGGGTCAGCCCCTTCGACAGGTAGAGATCCGTCGTCAGCTCGTTCGCCGCGTTCAGCGAGAAGTCGCCCACCAGAATCAGAGCGGGCGCCTCCTTCCGGTAGAAGGACAGGTGGGCCGTCGAGCGGACCAGGACGCCGTTCGGACCGGCGCCCAGCACGTTCCGCAGGATCCCGACCTCGCCCGGCTTGTGGATCCGGGGCGGCGCGAGCAGGATCTTCGCGTCCTTGTCGCGCGCGAGTGGGACCGCGTCGCGGTACTTCCGGATGTCCTCGAAATCGCACTCGATCCGGCGGATCCCCACATCCAGCGCCGTCCGGACCTGGTCCAGGCTGCGGCAAAGCACCGTCAGCTCCGGCGTGCCCTCCGTCCGCGTCGGCTTCGTCCTCAACCGGTCGAGCGCGCCCGGCCGGATCTCGTAGCCGGGGTTGGCCCGCCGCACTTTCTCCAGGTCCTCGCAGAGCCGGCGGCGGAGGTCGTTGAGCAGGCTCACCGGGACCATCACCTGGCCCAGCTTGACCTCGAGCCCGCGAAGCTCGAAGGGCGTGTTGCCCATGCGCCCGAGCTGCTGGCGCAGGTAGTCCGCGGTGAGCGGACGCTTCACCGCGACCTGGAGCGGGCCCGTCTCGCCCGTGACGCGATGGACGCCGTCCGAGAACGTGACGCGGAGCAGGTCGCCGTTCTCCTCCACGAGGGCGTCGACGGGCGCCCGCGCGCCCGTGGTCTTTTCGAACGTGGCCCGCAGCGCGCGGTACATGGCCGGGTCGCTCGTCTTCCAGACCTTCCAGCCGACCTGCGGGGGCGGGCATTCCCAAACCTCGAACTCGACCTCATCGGGGCGGTCGGCCAGGTCGGTCCGCACGCCGCGACGCCAGACGGAGTTGACGTTGCCGCCCGGCTCGTCCTCCTGGGGTTTGCCGTAGTCGTAGACGATGCCGTCGCCGGGCTTGAGCGGGGCCTCGAGGGTCAGGCCGACCCGGGTGCCGCGAATACCGGAGACCGTACCCAAGAATACGCCCCGCTTCTTGGGCGAGAGCCCTTTGACGAGGGTCTGGTGGTTGATGCCCGAGAGGAACCCGGGGGAGAAACCCCTCGAGAAGGTCTGCTGGAGGGTCAGGATCTACTCCCGCGAGAACTTCGCGGCCGCGTCGTCGACGGCCTTGCGGTAGATCTTCGTCGTGGCCGCGACGTACTCCGGCGTCTTGAGCCGGCCTTCGATCTTAAGGCAGGCGACCAGGTCGAGCAGCTCGGGGACCAGCTCGTAGGCCGCGAGATCGAGGGGCGAGATCAGGTACTTCTTGTCGCCGAGGTCGCGGAGCTTGCCGTCGACGATCAGGTCGTAGGG
>JACQFK010000263.1 GCA_016200125.1 Planctomycetota bacterium | reverse complement strand
GCTTCACCGTGATCGTCAGCTCGTCCATGTCGAAGGGCTTGGAGATGTAGTCGTAGGCCCCCAGCCTCATCGCCTCGACCGCCGTGTCGACGGTCGAATAGGCCGTGATGATGATCACCGGGAGCTCCGGGGCGTGCTCGACGATCGAGCGCAGGATCGTCAGCCCGTCCGTGTCGGGAAGCTTCATGTCCAGGAGCACCAGATCCGGAAGCTCGGCCTCCAGCGCCGCCGCGGCCGACTTGCCGTCCTCGGCCTCGGTCACGCTGTGGCCCTCGCGGGTGAGCCTCTCCTTCAGGGACCAGCGGATCAGCTTCTCGTCGTCGACCACGAGGATGTTCATTGCGGAATCTCCACGAAAAAAGAAGTTCTCTTGAGGGGCTCGCTTTCGCACCAGATCCGGCCGCCGTGGGCTTCGATGATCTTCTTGACGATGGGAAGCCCGAGGCCCGTCCCCCGGGTCTTCGTGGTGAAGAAGGGCCGCCAGATGTTCCCCACCGCCGACGCATCGACGCCGTTCCCGCTGTCGCGGATCTCCACGCGGACCGGCTTGCCCCCGCTCACGCGGGCCAGGAGCTCGCCGCCCTTCGGCATCGCCTCGATCGAGTTCTGGAAGAGGTTCACCCACACCTGGCGGAGCAGCTGCGGATCGGCGGAGACCACCGCGCCCGGGCCGCCTTCCAGCGAGAAGCGCACAGCTTTCGCCTCCGACTGCGGCGCCAGCATCTTCCAGGCGCTCGAGATCGACTCGGCCAGATCGAGGACCTGCCGGGTCGGCGTGATGGGCCGGGCGAAGTTCAGGAGATCCCTCACCGTCGTGTCGAGGCGCTTCACCTGGTCGAGGATCTCGCCGACGATCACGCGCCGGCGGTCCTGCTTCGGCATCCCTTCCGCCAGGACCTGGATCGCCCCGCTGATGCCCGCCAGCGGATTCTTGATCTCGTGCGCGACCGTGGCGGCCATCTCGCCCACCGCGGCCAGGCTCTGCGTCCGCACCAGCTCCTGCTGCATCGCCTTGACGTCCGTGACGTCCCGCGTGATGCAGGAGCGGCCGATCGGGCGGCCCTTCTTGTCCTTAAGGAGCGTCGCCGAGATCTCCACCACCAGGCGGCGCCCGTCCCGGTTCCGCCGCAGGCACTCGCAGCGGCGCAGGAACCCGTTCTTCTCGACGGCCTCCTGGATCCGCCTCGCCTCGGGGCCGCTCCGGTCCTCCTCCGCCAGCAGGAGTTCGTAGGGCTGGCCGATCGCCTCCTGGGCCGAGTAGCCGAAGATCCGCCGCGCCCCCTCGTTCCAAGTCTTGATCCGGTTCTGGCCGTCCACGACGACGATCCCGTCGAGCGAGCTCTGCAGGATGTTCTCCAGGAATTCGGTCCGCTCGCGCAGACCGTCCACCAGCCGGGCGCGCTCCACCGCGATCGACATGTGACCCACGATGTTGCGCAGGAAGTCCTCGTGCTCCGGACGGTAGACGCCCGCGGCCCGGCTGGAGAAGAACATGACCCCGACCGGCTTGCCCTCGATCAGGAGCGGCAGCGTCAGGCTGGATTTCATGCCCTCGCGGACGATCAGCCTCGTGGAATCGCTCGCGGGCTTCTTCTCCAGGTAGTCCTGCAGGTCGTTGATGACGCGGATCTTGCCCCCGCGGATCAGCGGCTCGAGGCTCGACCCGGCGATCACGCCCGAGTAGCCCCGCCCCAGGACCACCTTGCCGTCGGACTTCGCCGCGATGATGTACAGCCGCTCCCGCGCCTCGTCCGTCAGGGCGACCGCGATGCGGTTGTAAGGGACGAAGGCGTGCAGCCTCTCGTAGATGAGTTCGAAGGTCTCCTCCAGGGAGGCCCCCAGGTTGATCTTCCGGGTGATGGCCTCCAGCAGCTGGACCTGCGCATGCTCGGGAACCACCGTTCCCGGCGACTGGAACGACAGCGGGTTCGCATTCACGGGGGTTCTATCGCAAGCTCCATACCCGGCAAATTCCGCGCAAAAACCGCGAAATTTCGCTGTTTTCGGCCGTATTCTGCCACATGGGTGCGGAAAATTCCGCACTTGGAGTCCCGCCCTTCGGACCTCCACGGATGGCCTCCTGTTTGCATTATTGTCGCTGAAAGGGGTCCCATGATCCAATCCTACTCCTCGCAGGAACTGGCTTCGGCCACGCCGGAGGCGGTCCCGGACGCGCTCGAGAAGGGCGCCATCGTGCACTTCCCCGAATCCCCGCTGCCCTTCCCCTCGCCCCCGGATCTGGAGTTCCTGCGGAATGAACTGCCGCGCCATCTGCGAAGAAAGAACATCAGCTTCCATCCCGAGGTCGGACGCGTGGTCGGCATCGCCGGAGGCCGCGCCGTCCGCGAGAAGGCCGCACGCATCCTGATGGACCACAACGCGCAGGTCCGGGCGTTCCTGACGCGGACGATAGAGCCGCTGGCGCGCGGATGGACGGTCGCGACCTCGAGCTTCCGCCCCCTGCAGGAGAAGGGCCGCGCCCTCTCCGCCCATGCCTCCAATGAACGGGTCCACGTCGACGCCGGGGCCTACGGGGCGACGCACGGCAACCGGATCCTGCGCTTCTTCATGAACGCCCACCCCAGCGAGGACCGGGTCTGGATCACCAAGGGGACCTTCCCCGAGGTCTACCGCCGCTACGGAAGCGCCGCCGGGGTGACGCCTCCCGCGGGGGGAGGCCGCGACCTTTCGGAGGGCTGGAGCAACCGGACCTGGAGCCGCCTGCTCGACGCCGCCGCCCGCGCCGGCTTCCCGATGGCGAAGCTGGCGGACACCTCGCCCTACGACCGGCTCATGCGGCGCTTCCACAACTTCATGAAGGACTCGCCGGAATTCCAGGAGTCCCCGGACGGCCATCGCCGCTTCGCCTTCCCGCCGGGCTCCGCCTGGATGGTCTTCACCGACATGGTCACCCACGCCTGCGTCTCCGGGCAGCACGCCTTCATCGACACCTTCATCGTCCCGCGGGCGAACTGCCGGCGCAGCGCGCTGACGCCCTACTCTCTGCTTCAAGGAGTGCCGCCATGACCGAGCCGCTGCTGAGCCGCGTCCTCGTCCCGCTGGACGGATCGGAGAACGGGGAAGTCATCCTGTCCCAGCTCCGCCGGATCCTCCGGCGCCACGAATCGCAGATCCTCCTGCTCCACGCCGTCCCCTTCGTCCCCCTCGGAGGCGACGATGACATCGAGAACTATCTCCGGAGAGTCTCCTTCCAGCTCACCAACGACGGATACCCCGCGACCTTCATCCTGCGCCGCGGAGGAGCGGCGGAGACGATCCTGGATGCCGCCGCGTCGGAGCGGGCCTCCCTCATCGCGCTGGCTACGCACGGCAGGACGGGGGCCGCGCGCTGGGTGATGGGCAGCGTCGCCGAGAAGGTGCTCCAGACGAGCCCGCTGCCGGTCCTCGTGGCGCGGTCCTTCCCGCCGGCCATGTCCCGTGGGAAACTGGAATCGCTCCCGGTCCGGACCTTCCTCGTCCCCCTGGACGGAAGCCGCCTGTCCCTGGGCGCGCTCGGTCCGGTCCTCGAGTTGGCCCGCCCCGTGGACGCCCACGTCAGCCTGCTTCATGTGACCGAGCCGACCCCCTATGACGGCCGCTGGGAGTCCCTCGACGAGACCATGAAGGCGGCGGACCAGATCCTGCGGGAGGCCTGCATTCCCGCCACCTTCGACCATCGCAAGGGCGATCCCGCCGAGGAGATTCTGAAGGCGGCGGAGGAGAAGGAGATCGATCTAATCGCGATGACGACGCACGGCCGCAGCGGGCCTTCGCGCTGGGTCTTCGGCAGCGTGGCCGCCAAGGTCCTCCGCGCCGCCTCCGTCCCCCTCCTCGTAGTCCGCCACCCCGCCCTTGAGAAAACAGACCGTCTGTTTTCTCAAAGGCCGGAGAAAATCGCCCAATCTGCGGAGAATACCCCGCCGCGCGCCGCGGTCTGATGGGGGCGGGACGGCCCCGGCCGTGGCACAGCCCTTGCTCATGGATAGCCATGAGAAGCGGACCTGGACTCCTGGAACCCGAACCCCGGAGGAAACCCCGGGGAGAGGAGACCACTCGGGTGTTCTGGAAACCCTCGCTTCCCGAGGCCGCCGAGCCCCGGCCGCTGCCCCTGCCGAAGCGCCGGAACGAGGTGCCGTATCTGCTGGCTCCCCACCCCTGGCCGCAGGGAGAGTTCCGGATCGATCCCGAAGCCTAAGGAGGATCCTGTGAGTTCAGAGAAGGGCCGACCCCATCGCGAGCGCAAGGGGTTGCTGGTCGTCGACGACGAGAAGCTCGTGCGCTGGTCGATCCGCGAATCGCTCCGGAGCACCTATCGCGTCTGGACCGCGGAAAGCGCCGAACGGGCCCTTCGGATGCTGGATCGGATCAAGCACCTGGACGGCATGCTGGTCGACATCCGTCTGCCCGGGGCGAGCGGCTACGAGCTGATCCGACAGGTCCGCGCCGCGCGTCCGGAACTCAAGGTCTTCATCATGACCGCCTACGACCAGGCGTCCGCGCCCCGCCAGGCCTTCAGCGTGCGGGCGGACGGCTACCTGTCGAAGCCTTTTTCGATGGAGACGCTCCAGGACATGCTGGCCAGCCACCTCATGACTCTGCCGGGCCAGCCCGAAAAAACCCTTAGCTCCGTGGAAAAACCCTGACCCGCCCCCCCTTCCCTGATCATCCGGAGCATGGCATCCCTTTTGCATTTCCCATCGGAGGATGCGTAACACGGTTCGGACCTACCTGTCGGCCTTCGGCCGGAGCTTCACCTATGACCTCCGGCGGAACGCCTACCTGTGGTTCGGCTTCCTCTGGGGGATCCCGGTTCCGATCGTCTCCCTCGCGCTGGACTGCAGCCTCTGCGCGATTCCGGGCAGGACTCCCTGGGACGCCCTCCTGCAGCATCCCGTCCATTTCCTCTTCCTCGCCCACCCCTTCCTGTTCGCCCTCGTCTTCGGCGCCATGGGCACGGTGCGCCAGCGGCTCGAGGAGCACAATGCGCAGCTCATCCAGTCGCTGACCGACCTGGCCACCACGGACTCGCTGACCGGGCTTCACAACCGCCGCTACGTTCTGGAGGAGCTCCACAAGGCCCTCCAGCGGGCCCGGCGGATCGAGCAGCGCTTCGCGGTGGTGCTCTTCGACCTGGACGGCTTCAAGTACATCAACGACACGCTGGGCCATGCGGCGGGAGACGTAGTTCTGAGGAAGGCTTCGGCGGCCCTCCAGAGCATCATCCGCGAGGGTGACGTCCTGGGACGCTACGGCGGGGACGAGTTCCTCCTGATCACCTACGGCGACATCCTGTCGGCGCAGTCGCTTCCGGGACGCGCGGACGATGCCGTGATGCGCGCCGCGGGCCTGGGCACCAGCGCGGGCGTCGCCCGTCATCCCGAGGACGGCGCGACGGCCGAGGCGCTGATCGAGCGGGCGGACGCTATCCTGGCCGAGAACAAGAAGAAGCGCTACGCGGAAAAGGGCACGTCCCGCTACGGGATCCCGCCGCAGAAATCCATGACGACCGGGGAATTGCCCGCGAAATAACGCTCTCCCGGGCCCATTCCTCAATGGCACCCGGTTTGCTCTCTGGTCATACATGGAAGCCGGTAGTCTGTCACCTCCGCCCGAACGCAAGGTCCTGGAGGCCATGGAGGCGGTGGAGCCCTCCGAGGCCGCGGCGGCCATGGCTCGTCTGACTTCCGAGCTCCACGCCCACGGCCTCAACGGGGTCAATCTCACCGGGATGTGGAACAGCTTCAAGCGCCTGCTCCACCGGAGAGGCTACTACGTCACCACGCCCGGACAGCTCGCCGCCTCCCTGAAAGAGATCGAGGACGTCGGCGAGGGCTTCGATCTGTTCGATCTGGCCCGGAGCCTGGCGCACTACGACGCCGTCCGCATGGAGTGCCGCGGGCTGGCCGACCACCGCGTCCTGCCGGAACTGGAGCCCTTCGCCCCCGCCTGCGCCTGCAGAACTCTGCGGAAGGAGAAATAGGATGCCTCATTGCCAACCGGCCGAGATCTTCTTCACCCTGATCATCGGAGGCCTGCTGCTGGCCCTGATGGTCCTCACTTTCCGCGAGGACACGCTCCGCTCCCGCAAGCAATAGCGCGCGGAATACTCCGCGCTCCAGGCCACTCCGGCGGCCTTTCCGGGGTGGCCCACCGCTTGCTCGATTCCTGACATGAAAGAGCTCACGGCCGCGGCCGTCCTGGGGCTCCATGCGCTCCACCTCATGCTGCGGAAGGCCAAGCCGGTGACAGTCCGGGAGATCCGGCGGTCGAGCCGCTTCGCGCCTGACCGCATCCGCTCCGTCCTCGGCCGGCTGCTGAAGGCGGGCCTCATCCAGGGCCGCCAGGGCAGCGGCTACGTGCTGGCCCGGGCGCCGGGAGAGATCGCCCTCCGCGACGTG
>JACQFK010000280.1 GCA_016200125.1 Planctomycetota bacterium | reverse complement strand
TGTCTCCGTGCCTCTGTGGCCAATTAGGGAAGCGCATGAGCCTTTTGGGAATCGATCTCGGCACCACGGGGTGCAAGGCGGTCGCGTTCGATGAGGAGGGGAAGATCCTCGCCTCGGCCTACCGCGAGTATCCGCTCCACTTCCCCAAGACGGGATGGATTGAGCTCGACTCGAACCGCGTGATGGCGTCGGCGCGCGAGGTGGTCCGAGAGACGGCCGCCAAGGTGAAGCGGAACCCCGTCCGCGCCCTCGCGGTCGCCTCGCAGGGCGAGGCTGTCACGCCGGTCGCAAAGAACGGCGCCTTCCTCCATGACGGCATCGTCACCTTCGACTCGCGGACCGCGCCGCTCGTCGCCTGGTGGGAGAAGCGCATCCCGCGCCGCCGCATCTTCGAGATCAGCGGGATGCCGCTCCACGGCATGTACACCGCCTCCAAGATCCTCTGGTGGAAGCAGCAGCGGCCCGACGTGTTCGCCAGGGCGGCCCGCTTCCTCTGCTACGAGGACCTGCTCTACCACCAGCTCGGCCTCGAGCCGACGATCGACCTTTCGCTCGCGGCGCGGACGATGCTGCTCGACATCAACCGGGGAGAGTGGTCGACGGAGCTCTGCCGGACGGCGGGGATCGACCCGGATCGGCTCGCCCGCGTGGCGCCCTCGGGCAGGGTGGTCGGCGAAGTCGGCGCGAAGGCGGCGAAGGCCTTCGGTCTGCCCCCGGGCGTGGTGGCGGTGACCGGCGGCCACGACCAGCCCTGCGGCGCGCTGGGCGCCGGCGTGGTCGACGACGGCGTCGGGACCTACGCCACGGGGACGGTCGAGTGCATCACTCCCGCGTTCAAGAAGCGGGTCGTCCATCCGAAGCTGCTCGAGAACAACATCGCCTGCTACCCGCACGTGGTGCCGGGGCTTTTCGTCTCGCTCACGTTCAACTTCACGGGCGGTTCGCTGCTCAAGTGGTACCGCGATACGTTCGCGTCGGCGGAGAAGGCGCGGGCGGCGTCGAAGGGCAAGGACGTCTACGAGCTGATCCTCTCCGAAGTGCCCAAGGACCCGACCTCGATCTTCATCCTGCCGCACTTCACGGCGACGGGGACGCCGCACTTCGACACGGAGTCGAAGGGCGTGATCGCGGGGCTGCGGCTCTCGACGACGCGCGGCGAGATCGTCCGCGCGGTGCTCGAGGGGGTGACCTACGAGATGGCGCTGAATGCCCGCGTGCTGGGCGAGTGCGGCGCGGTGATCGAATCGTTCCGCGCCATCGGCGGCGGCGCGAAGTCCCCGATCTGGATGCAGCTCAAGGCCGACCTGCTCGGCAAGCCGGTGCACGCGATGAAGGTCTCGGAGGCCGTCTGTCTCGGCGCGGCGATCCTCGCGGGGACCGCGACGGGCCGCTACGCGTCGGCGCGAAAGGCGTCGCTGGACCTTTCGAAGATCGAGCGCACGTATCGGCCGGACGCCCGCAAGGCGAAGATCTACCGCGAGCGCTTCGCACACTATCGGGAGCTGTACCCCACGCTGAAGAACTGGCTGCACAAGATCTAGGAGTGTGAGATGGCCCGAAAAAGCGCCGAAGCCCTGTTCAGGATCCTCAAGGAGGAGTGGGCGGAGAAGGGCGTCGATCTCGACGCGGTGGCGAAGAAGGCCATGGCGCTGCGGATCGAGACGCCGAGCTGGGCCTACGCCAACTGCGGGACGCGCTTTGGGATCGTGAAGGATCCGGCCGCGCCGCGCGACGCCTACGAGAAGGTCGCCGACGCCGCGCAGGTCCACACGTTCACGGGCATCACGCCCGCGGTGGCGGTGCACGTCCTCTGGGACAGCGTCCCCGACTGGAGCGACCTTCAGCGCCACGCGGTGGAGAAGGGGATCCGGATCGGCGCGATCAACCCCAACCTGTTCACGGAGCCGCAGTACAAGTTCGGGTCGATCTGCTCCTCGGACCGGTCGGTGCGCCGCGCCGCGGTGGACAACATGAAGGCCTGCGTCGACATCGGACGCGCGGTCGGGTCGAACGTGCTCTCGCTCTGGTTCGCGGACGGGACCAACTATCCGGGGCAGGGGGACTTCCGGGCGCGGAAGGCGCGGATGGAGGACTGCCTGCGCGAGGTCTACGTCCACATGCCGAAGTCGATGCGGATGCTGGTGGAGTACAAGCTCTTCGAGCCGGCGTTCTACCACACGGACATCGCCGACTGGGGGATCGCGTATATCCTGTCGAAGAGGCTGGGGGACCGGGCGCAGGTGCTGATCGACCTGGGGCACCACGCGCACGGCACGAACATCCCCTGGATCGTGTCGACGCTGATCACGGAAGGCAAGCTCGGCGGCTTCCACTTCAACGACCGCAAGTACGCCGACGACGACCTGACGACGGGCTGCATGAATCCCTACGAGCTGTTCCTGATCTTCAACGAGCTGGTGGCCGGCATGGAGGATCCCGCGCTGAAGACGGACTTCGCGTTCATGATCGACGAGATGCCGGTGATCAAGCCGCGGATCGAGTCGATGATCCAGTCGGCCGTGAACCTGCAGGAGGCCTACGCGAAGGCGCTGCTGGTGGACCGGGCGAGGCTGGCGGAGGCGCAGGACCGCAACCGGATCATCGACGCCGAGGAGGTCATCCGGGCGGCCTGGACGGCCGACGTGAAGCCGATCCTCGAGGTGGCGCGCCAGAAGCAGGGACTCGACCCGGACCCGCTGGGGGCCTTCCGCAAGAGCGGCTACTACGAGGGGATCCTGGCCGAGCGCTCCAAGCCCGCGCCCGCGCCGTCGAAGAAGAAGCCGGTCCGCCTCAAGACCTGACCCGGCCTCTCCGCCTGAATTGGCAGGCAGCGGCTCCCCCGACTTTCGCCACCTTTTCCTGCGCATAACTGGGAAGAGTTTCCGCGTGGATGACATTGTCGTCCTTTCGGAAATTCTCACCTGGCCTAAATGGAAACAACATGACGATAATCGGGGGTCTCCTGGCCTGGGCGAAGAGAAACGAGGGCGGTGGAGAGGTTCAACAAATTGACTAGCAGACCTCATCTCCTATAATCGTCTCGCGACCTGGGTTTGGAGGGGCTTTGGTCCTCGCCTTCCTCGCGCCAGGTTCAAGGCCTTCAGCCCCACCTCCCATCCCCCGAAATGACGGAGATCCCTCATGTGCTTGAGAACCACAGCCGTGCGGCCCTATCAGAAGTGGTCCTGGGCGGGTGACCGCATCGTCGAAAAACCCCTGATCCCCAACGCGCGCATGCTGCCCGCGATCACCGGCCGGCGGCCCGGCTACACCAGGAAGAAGTTCGACGTCGACGCGCGGCAGTTCCTGTCGATCGAAGACGACACCGTGATCCAGACGGAACTGCTCGCCATGATCGACGCGCTGAAGCCGGAGGAACAACTGGTCTTCGGCTCGCGGCTCCGCGGGGCCTTCGACTTCCGCACCCGCCAGGTGCTGCAGTACCTGGAAGGACGCCTGAAGTACTACCCGTCCGGGAAGACCTTCGATCCCTGGCTGTTTCCGGGCGAGACCTTCGCGCGCGGCGGCGGGGACTGCGAAGACCTGGCCTTCGCGCTTTACGGGATGCTCCGCGCGGCCGGCATCAGCGACTACTGCCTCCGCGTCGTCTTCGGGAGGGTCAAGCAGGAGAACCGCGCCCTCGGGCGCAAAGAGTGGGACCATGCCTGGGTCGTGT
>JACQFK010000279.1 GCA_016200125.1 Planctomycetota bacterium | reverse complement strand
GCTGCTCTTCTACGACGAGCTCGCGGCCTGGGCGGTCTCGCACCCGGTAAGCTGGATCCGTTAGGGATTGCTCGTGGGATCCTCTTGGCTGGAAGCGCCCCGTACGATCTCCAAGTCCGCGTCGACCCTCCCCCTTCTCCCCCCACTTCGCACCGGCTAGCCTCAACGAGCGGATATCGAGCCATCCGGGTTGCCGACGGTGTCGCTGCCCTGGCCCGGCATTCTCGGGACAAGGAGGCGCGCACCGCTTCCGAAACGAACGGGGATCTACGGCAGCCCAAAGATCCGTGACATCAGAAGTTCCGAACACCAAGTCAAACCCGGAAGATCCGGAGGGTTCGCTGAAAATTTTCATTCCCGGGGTATAATCGCATAGGACTCGAGGATAGCGATGCGGACCGGGGAGGAGAAGTCGGAGCGTCCGAGGGCCTTCGGCGTGGCCGGGCTCCGCCCCATCCTCGACGTGCTCAAGGAGATGAATGCCGAGCGCAACCTGCGCCGGCTCATCACCATGATCCTCGACACCATGATCCGCTTCTCCAACGCCCACCGGGGGTCGATCGGGGTGTTCAAGGGCGATCGCTTCAACGCTGAACTTTCGCGGAACCGGGCGGGGGACGAAATTCCTCACTCGGACCTGGCCGCCATGGGAACGCTGCTCAAGCTCGTGAACGAGAGCGGCGAGACCGTGGTCATCGAGGACATCCGCAAGGATTCCCGCGTCCGGGACCGCCTCCTCGTGCCGGGCCCCCATCCGTGCTCGATGCTCTGCCTCCCGTTGCGCGTCAAGTCGCGGCTGATCGGCGCCGTGTACCTGGACAATACCCAGATGACGCACGCCTTCGGCCCCCGCCAGAGGGAGTTCGCCCAGATTCTGACCGACCACGCAGCCATCGCCATTGAAAACGCGCTCCTTCACCGGCACACCACACGGGATCGGATGACGAGTCTCTCGAACCACCCCCACTTCGAGATGCTCCTGGAGAGCGAACTGGAGCGCGCGCGGCGCCTGGGGCAGCCCTGCGGACTCCTGATGATTGACGTCGACGACTTCAAGGGAATCAACGACCTCTACGGGCACCCGACGGGAACCGAGGTCCTGCGCCGGATCGCGCAGACCCTGAGCGCCACGGTTCGCGGGATGGACCTGGTAGGACGCGGCAAAGGGCCGGCTTCCGAGCCCATGGTCGGCCGCTATGGGGGCGATGAGTTTGAGATCGCGCTTCCCGGGACGTCGCGCGAGGGAGCCCTCAAGGCGGCCAAGAGAATCATGGACGCCGTGCGGTCGCTCTCCTTCGCCGTCGGCGACCGGGCGATTCGGCCCACTCTCTCGGTGGGAATCGCCGTCTACCCCGACGATGCGCTCGATGCCCATGAACTGCACCTGCGCGCCGACGAAGCCCTTTACGAAAGCAAACGGGCCGGGAAAGGACGCGCGATTCTCTGCCGAGTCAGGAATGTCGCCCCGGAAGCCAAGCCCCGGGTCAGTCTGCTCCCGAACTGGCTGGAAGAGTGCTAACCCCTGCGGGAACCACCCGTTCAGGCCACGAGCGCGTGAACCGGAGGATCTCCGGTTGAAGTCCCTGTTCGGATAGAATTGCCCCGTCCGATCTTCAAGTCCGCCTCGACCCTCTACGCTCCCCCTTAGAACGCCCGCACCGCTTTCAGGCCCCACGCCCCCCCTTCACCCCCTCCCCTCCCGCCCCCTCCTCCCCTTTCCGCACCCTATGCCGACTAACCTCCCAAGACCTCCTGAGCAACTGATCCTGGGCCCCAGACGCGGCCCCCGTCATTATTGTCGGATTCTCCGACCTGACTGTCTGGTTCATCGCGGTCTTCCTCGTGCTCATCGCAGGCACGTCCTTTGCGATGCCAGGGGCCAGAGGAAAGGATGAACCCATGAGCACCAAGAATCCCTTGAGCGCACTGGTCCTGGCGGGATGCGTTTTCGTCGCATGGGGTTGTGGCGGCGACGGCGGGTCAACGGGGGTGTCGCCGGACCCGTCAGCATCGATGAAGCTGGCCGCCCCTTCGGAGTTCGGAGACGTCAGCTCAGCTTCCGCAGATTTGAACGGGGACGGCTTTGCGGACCTCGCGGTCCTGACGGTGCCGGCCGACCCCTCCGACACCCGGCCTGCCTTCGTCAGCGTCTATTACGGACCGATCCTCCCGGGGACCCTTCCCCAGGCCTCTGAACATTACGATACGGCTTCGAGCGCTTCCGCCTTGACCCTCGCCGATCTCAATGGAGACGGCGTCCCCGATGTGATCGTCGCTCAGCGCTGCACCGCCGGCTCCGGAGCCGTCTATCTGGGACGCGTGCACGTCTTCTTTCGCGCGGCGGCCGGCGGTGTGATCGGGCAGAGCGACGTATTTCTAGGCCTGGACGCGGAGTCGGTCGGAGTCGCCGACGTCGACGGCGACGGGAGCGCAGATCTCCTCGCCGGCGGCTCGGGCTACCTCTACTTGGCGCGCGGCCTGGGGGCCGGTAGTTTCGAAGAGCCGACCCACGTCCCGAGCTCCGGAGTGTGGACGGTGCGGAACCCCGGAGGTCACGGCGGCGTCGACCTGGCGATCGCCCGCTGGGCGGATCCACGCACCGTCGACGTGTACTCCTGGAACGCCCAGATGCTCTCCGTCGCGGCCTCGCTGACCTTCACCCGTCCCGTGTCCGCGCTGGAGGCG
>JACQFK010000278.1 GCA_016200125.1 Planctomycetota bacterium | reverse complement strand
GCGGAAGCCGCCGGCCTCGCCCTTGATGTACGAGAGGAAGTCCTTCGAGTCGCCCTTCATCTGGTGGTAGTCTTCGTTGTCCGCCGACTCGTTGTGGTCCGACTCCTTCGCCTCGGGGAAGAAGATCGCCGGCTCGTCGGTGGGCATGTTGACCTGGTCGTCCTTGGGGATGCCCGCGCGGGTGAACTGGTCGCGCGGCCGCTCCAGCTCCTGGAAGACCTTGTTCGTCGCGCCGGACACCATCACCGACACCTCGCCGTTGTCCACGGCGATGAGCCGTTCGATGGCGATCAGCGTCGCCCCCAGGATGAGCACCGCGTGGAGGCCGACCGAGACCAGCCACCAGGGGGCGTTGCTGAACCAGCTGCTCGACTGCTGGACCACGACCTCTTCGCGCTCCTCGCCCGGGTCGTCCGCATCGTATTCGTCCATGGCCTGTCCCCCAGTAAAGGGTTGAACTCCTCACCCCGCTCCGGTTCGGGAGCGACAGAGCCCCCAAACGGCCCGCCGCGGAAAAGGTTCATCCGAAATCGCGAATTCCGCAGGGGGCGTTCGATAGGATGGGGAACCCCCACAGAGGAGGATCGATGCCGCTTGCCGCCCTGTTCCTGGCCGCCTGCCTCGGAGCGCAGGCGGACGACGCCCTTTCCGCCCCGGAGAACGACTGGCCTTGGTGGCGCGGACCGAACCGCGACGGCTCGGCGGGCGGCGCACAGAAGCCGCCGCTGACCTGGAGCGCCGAGGAGAACGTCGTCTGGAAGGCGCCGGTGCCCGGCCGCGGCCACGGGTCGCCCGCGGTGTCCGGCGACCGCGTCTACCTCGCGGCCTGCGACGAGCCGACGGGCAGCCAGTCCGTCCTCTGCTTCGACCGCGCCACGGGAAAGCAGGTCTGGGCGGCCGAGGTCCATTCCGGCGGGGCGATGCGGAAGAACGCCAAGTCGACTGGCGCCTCGACCACGCCCGCCTGCGACGGCGAGCGGATCTTCATCACGTTCGCGAACAAGGACGCGGTCACGGCGAGCGCGCTCAGCCTGGAGGGGAAGATCCTCTGGCAGACGAAGATCAGCGACTACGTGATCCACCAGGGCTACGGCGCGTCGCCGGCGCTCTGGCGCTCGCTGGTCCTGGTGTCGGCCGACAGCCACGCCGGCGGCGCCGTCGCGGCGCTCGACCGCAAGACCGGCGCCGTCGTCTGGCGCCACGAGCGGCCCAAGTTCCCCAACTACTCGTCGCCCGTGGTGCTCAAGGCCGACGGCAAGGAGCAGCTGCTGCTGACGGGCTGCGACCTCGTGTCGAGCTTCGATCCGATGACGGGCAAAGTCCTCTGGGAGATCCCGGGCGCAACGACCGAGTGCGTCACGTCCACGGTGACCGACGGGACCCACGTCTACTCGAGCGGCGGCTATCCGCGCAACCACCTGGCGGCGATCAAGGCCGACGGGTCGGGGAAGATCGCCTGGGAGACGAAGGACCGCGTCTATGTGCCCTCGCTGCTGCTGAGGCAGAACGTGCTCTACGGCGTGCTGGATGCGGGCACGGCGGCCTGCTGGGCTTCGGACACGGGGAAGGAGCTCTGGAAGGCGCGGCTCGGCGGCACCTTCAGCGCGTCGCCGATCCTGGCGGGCGACCGCATCTACGCGACGAACGAAGCGGGCGAGACCTTCGTCTACGAGGCCAGCGCCGAGAAGTTCACGCAGCTGGCGAAGAACAAGCTTGGCGACGAGGCGCTGGCGTCGCCGGCGATCTGCGGCGGCCGTCTCTACACGCGGGTCGCGCACAAGGTCGAGGGGCGCCGCCAGGAGATGCTGTACTGCCTGGGCGCGAAGCCCTGATGGACATCGCCCTCGTCGGCGTGATCGCCACGCTCGTCGCCTTCCGGATCGTCGGCATGACGACCGGCCGCGAGGCGGGCGCGCCGCTCAATCGGAACAAGTTCCTCCTCCACCTGGGGGTCATGGCGGCCCTCTTCCTCTACTGCATCGTCTCGGGGCTTTTCTCCTTCACCTCGGGGCGGGGGCGCGAACGTCAGCAGGGCCTGGCCGACCGTCAATTGAAAGCCGAGGCCTGCCTCGCGGCGGGCCGCACGGCGGAGGCGACGGCGCTGGCTTCGGAGGCTCTCGCGATGGCGGAGAAAACCTACGGCGCCGACAACGCCCGGATCCTTCCGGTTCTCGACCTTCAGGCCAAGTGCCTGGGCCGGGAGCAGAAGTTCGCCGAGGCGGAAGCGACGGCGCAGCGCGCGCTGGCGATCGCGACGAAGGCCCACGGAAAAGGCAGCCCCGAGGAGGCCCTGGAGGAGAACAACCTGGGGACGCTGTATGTCGACATGGGGAAGCTCGATCGCGCCGAAGCCCTCTTCCGGAGCGCGCTGGCGAACACGGAGCGGATCACCGGGCAGATCCCTCCGGTCCTTCCCGCGGTGCTGGAGAACCTGGCCGTCCTCTGTGAACAGACGGAGCGTGCCGAGGAAGCCCAACGTTTGCGGGCGCGCGCCCGGGTCTACCGGGGGCAGCGCCCATGACCGAAGAACTCTATCTGGGGCTCGAG
>JACQFK010000283.1 GCA_016200125.1 Planctomycetota bacterium | reverse complement strand
CCCCCGGCGCGCAGCAGGTCCTCCTCGGCGCCCGCGCAGTCGCTGAGCGGGTCGATGCCGTACTTCACCTTGTAAACCGCTCGCTGGGTCCGCACGATCCCGCGGCGGAGCAGCAGGACCTGCGACTCGGGCTCGAGGCGGAGCGCGCGCGTCAGGTCCTCCTCGGCGCCCGCATAGTCGGGCAGGGGATTGCGGCCGCGGTTGCGGCCGAAGTCGGTGCGCGCAAGCCGGAGCTCCGCGCGCTGGAGCAGCAGGTCGCTCCGCTTCGGCTCCCGTTCCAGCTCGCGGGTGAGCATCTCCTCCTTCCGGCTCCACTCGAGGAGCGGATCGGGTTGGCGCGGCCAGAGGAAGAACAGCGCCGCGGCGGCGAGGACCACGGCGGCGATCGGCCAGCGCGGCCGCCGCTCCAG
This sequence comes from Planctomycetota bacterium, assembly GCA_016200125.1. Next base: position 3,918 of record JACQFK010000283.1, on the reverse strand, counting down.
CCGCTCCGCTACCTCGAGCGCGGACGCCGCTCCCTTGAGGCCGGCCATCACGCAGAGCGCCCAGACGTCGGCCGCGGGGCCCGTCACCCCCTCGGGCGCTCGGTATCCGGGAGTGCCGCCCGCCTGCTCGGTCGCCAGCCCGAAGTCGGTGAGCACGACGCGGCCTTCGGCGTCGACGAGGATGTTGCCCGGCTTCAGGTCGCGGTGCACGACGCCCTGCGCGTGGGCGTAGGCCACGGCCCGCGCGACGGTCGCGAGCAGGCGGCGATCGAGGACCGCGGGACTTTTCCCCGCGACGAACTCCATCGCGATGAAGTCGGGGCCGACCTCGTGGATGGTGACGATGTTCGGATGCTTGAGCTTGGCCGCGGCCGCGGCCTCGCGGCGGAGGCGGTCGCCGTCCTTCTGCTTGAGCACCTTGAGCGCCACGGAGCGTTTGAGGTCGGGGTCGAAGGCCTCGTAGACGACGCCCATGCCGCCCTCGCCGACCTTGCGGACGATCTCGTACTTCCCGATGCGGGCGCCGGGGTCGCCGAGGAAGTCGCGGAGTCGGTCGAGGTTCATTTCGAAAGGATAAACCTCAGCTCCGCCTCCATATCCTGGCCGGGCGCGAGATAGTCGCGGACCTGTTCCTCGACGAGCTCGCGGAGGCGCAGCCGGGTTTCGCGGAGGCGGTTGCGGACGTCGTCCTGGGAGATCCCGTGGCGCCGCGCCAGCGCCGCGTAGGAGGCGCCGCTTTCCTCGAGGCAGTACTCGCGGAAGATCTCGAAGGGAACGGGCGCCGACTCCCGCCTCAGCCGCGCGACGGCCTCGGTGAGCACGCCGCGGGCCCACTCCTGGTCGAAGGCCTGCTCGGGCGATCGGAAGTCGGCCTCCTCACGGAGGGGGAGGGCCGCGCGGGCCGCGGCCGCGCGCTCGGCGCTCGTGACGAAGTTGCGGAGCGCGGTCTTGAGGAAGCCGCGGAAGCTGCCGCGCTCGGGCGACAGCTTCTCGAGGTCGCGGCGCGCGAGCAGCATCGCGAAGAACTGCTGGGTGAGGTCCGCGGCCTCGGCGCCGCTGAGCGCCTTCGCGTAGTGGAACACGGGATTCCAGTACTGCTTCGCGAGCCGCTCGAGATGCTCGGCGTAGCGCGGATGCGCGGGATCGCGCAGCTCGAGGAGCTGCGACCAGCGGGTCTCGGGGAAATCGTGGCTCACGCCGGACATCTTATCATTTCGGGCACAAGGACCACGCGAGACCGGCGCGGACATCGTGGAGGACGCCGGTTCTGAAGAGGTAGGAGTCGCCGTCGAGGGGGGAATGCGGAAGCTCTGCAAGATACTCCGGGACCAACTCCTTCAACTCCGTTGGATCCCGTCCCTGCTCCGCCTGGAAGAGCGAGAGCGCCAGCGCGAGCCGGGTGAAGGCCCAGGCGGCCCTGCCGGTCCGCTCCCGGTCGAACACGCCCCCGACGCTGCTTTGAAGGCTCGTCCGGGTTCGGAGGGACTCGTTCGTCATCCTCCGTTCCTCCTTGGCAAGATCCAGGACCTGCCGGTGAACGTCGTCGAGCTCGACGAGCGCCTTGGCGATCATGATCCTCCAGGAGAAGAACTCCCTCCAGCCGGGCGGCCGCGTGATCATGCAATAGGGGTCGCGCTTCTGGTGCAGCACGTTCAGGACTTCCGCGCGGTCGAGCAGGTACTCGCCGGTGACAATGTCCGCCAGGGAGGGGCGGCTCGCCTCGATCCGGTCCAGGAGGTCGCGAAAGCGGCGGAGTTCCTTCGCCTCGAGCGGCTTGGATTCCAGGATCTTTCTCAGCCGTTCGAGCGTCCGGGTTTCGCTGTAGTGGCGATAGTATTCGTTCCGGTACCCGCCTTCCCGCAGCTGATCGTCCGCTCCCGCCAGGTAAGAGAGAAGGCCTTCGCCGGAGTCGGAATTCGGAACCCTCAACACCAGGGAGATCAGGTTGGCGCGGATGCCGTCCGTGGTCGGCGCCGAATGCCCCTCCTCCAGCGTCGAGATCCCCTTCCTCGGCGACGGGTTGCGGGTCCGAAGCGCGGCGATGTCCCGGGCAAGGAGTTCGTCCTGGGTCGCGATGGCGGCCTGCGCTCGGTAGTAGGAGTCCGCCGCGAGGAGCCCGAAGCAGAGCGCCGGGATTCCGACGACGGCCAGCACCACTTTCCAGGCCCGCTTCATGTCATTCCTGCTTCTCGGGCCACTCGAGGCCCAGCGAGACTTCGCGGAGGCGCCCCCGGCTGAACTTGTAGGAGTTCCACCCCGGGGCCGGGACAAACGCCTCCGCCAGGTACTCGGGCGCCAGGGAGGCCGGCTGCTCCGGGAATTTGCCCTTTTCTGCCTTGAAGAGAGCCAGCGCGACGGCGACCCGGGTGAAGCCGAAGTGGACCTGCAGGTCGCGCTCGTGGTCCAAGGTGATCGCCGCCCATCGGCGCAGCAACGTCAGCGTGCAGGCCTACGCCTCGCCCGGCGATTCGAAATCGACGAGGCAATCCTTCTGATCGGCGGTGGGGAGGAGCAGAGCCCCCCGAAGCTCGCGGGCGGAGTCGTCGAGCAGGGCGAGGCTCTTCGCGATGCGGATCCTCCAGGAGAACAGCTCCCTCCAGCCGGGACCTTTGCGGATCATGCCGAAGGGGTCCTGCTTCAGGCGGAACACGTTCAGGATCTCGGCGCGGTCGAGGGCGGACTCGGCGCCGACGAGGTCCGCGAGGGAGGGACGGAGGGAGCGGAGCCAGTCGACGCCGTCCGCGATGCGCCGGAGTTCATGAGGCTCCATCGGCCGGTCGACGAGCGTCGACCGCAGCAGTCGCAGTGCGGCGGCCTCGTCGTCCGTGCGCCGCGAGCAGACGCGGTAGCCGCCTTCGCGAAGCGTGAGCTCGTACTTGCCCAGGACGCCCAGGATCTCCAGGGGGGAGGACCCGGCGCGGGAACTCGCGTTCCGCCGCAGCGACGCGAACACCTCGTTCCGCACGGCCCCCTGTCCGGAATGGCCCATTTCGAACCGGAGGACGTCCTCGTCCGGGGTCCGGGGGATGACTTCGAACCTGGCCCGTAACGCGGCGATGTCCGCTTTCAGACGGGCCTCGTAGGCTTCGATGACGCGGGCGGCGCGGGCGTTCGCGTCCCACACAAGCAGTCCGGCGGAGGCGAGGAGAACGCCGAGGAGCAGCAGGATCCACTTCCAGGCCTTCCTCACTGTCCCCTCCGGGGAGGGCGGAAGCCCTCACCTTTAGGTGAAGCCTTCAGGGGGCTTCCGGTACAATCACGACCACCATGGCAGACCAATACCGGAAGGGCCCGCACAGCGTGTACGCGCTGCACTACCACTTCGTATTCACGACAAAGTACCGGAAGCCGGTACTGAGGGGTGACATAGCCACGAAATGCCGGGACCTGATCAAGGAGATTTGCAAGGCCGAGGATGCGATCATCCTGAAGGGGCACGTGCGGCCCGACCATGTTCATTTGATGTTGAGTCTCCCGCCGCACAAAGCGCCGAGCCGCGTGATGCAAGCCGTGAAAGGAAAGAGCAGCCACCATCTGATGGTGGACTTCCGCCGGTTGAACAGGGAGTTCTGGGGCCGGCATCTGTGGGCCCGCGGGTATTTCGCCTGTACGACCGGCAACGTCACGGACGAAGCGATCAAGCACTACATAGAACACCAAGATGCCGAGCCCCAGGACGACCGGAGCTTCCGCGTTAGTGAGTAGGAAGGCTTGCGTCATGCGGTTCGGCCTTTAGTCGGCTTCAGCCGACTATCGAAGCCACCGCCTTCAGGCGGTGGTGGGTTCACTTCACGTATTATCGGCGGGGCCGGGGGTAAAAGAAAAGCCCCCGGGCGACTTCGCCCGGGGGCTTATGAAAACCCAGGGATCGCGGACTAGTCCAGCTTGCTCCAGAAGGACTTCAGGTTCTGGTCGTTG
>JACQFK010000282.1 GCA_016200125.1 Planctomycetota bacterium | reverse complement strand
CTCCTCGCCGTGGTGCGCATCGGCGCGATCCACTCCGTCGTCTTCGCGGGCTTCGGCGCGGGGGCGCTGTACGACCGCGTCCAGGCGAGCGGCTCGCGCTTCGTCTTTGCCTCCGACACCTGCTTCCGCAAGGGCAGGGAGCTGCGGCTGAAGGAGATCGTGGACGCGGCGCTGGAGCACGATGCGGCCGGCCTCGTCGAGCGCGTCGTCGTGCTGAAGCGATCTCCCGAGCCGGCCCCGATGCGGCCGGGCCGCGACCTCGAGTGGACGGAGTTCCTGGCCCTCGGCGCGGGCCGCTCGGGCGAGGTCGAGCCGATGGAATCGAACGAGCCGGCCTACATCCTGGCGACGTCGGGGACGACGGCGCGGCCCAAGCTGGCCGTCCACTGCCACGGCGGCTACCAGGTGGGGGTCGTCACGTCCGGCCGCTGGTGCTTCGGCCTGGAGCGCGACGACGTCTGGTGGGCCACCTCCGACATCGGCTGGGCCGTCGGCCACAGCTACATCGTCTACGCGCCGCTCATCGTGGGCTGCACGACGGTGGCCTACGAAGGGGCGCTCGATCATCCGGGACCCGAGGTGTTCTGGCGCACGCTCCAGGAACTCCGGGTCACGGGGCTCTTCACCTCGCCCACGCTCGTGCGGCTGTTGATGAAGAGCGGCGACGAGCCCCGGAAGCCCTTCGATCTCTCCGCGCTCAAGCGGGTCTTCTGCGCCGGCGAGGTGCTCAATCCGGCGGCCTGGGAGTGGTTCCAGAAGAAGATGCTGGGCGACCGGATCCCGGTGCTGGACAACTGGTGGCAGACCGAGACGGGCGCGCCGGTCATCGGCAACCCCTATGGCCTGGGCGCCCTTCCCGTCCGCCCCGGCTCCGCGGGCCTGCCGCTGCCGGGCATGGAGGTCGCGGTCGTCACGCCCGAGGGGAAGCGGCTGGGGCCCGGCGAGAAGGGGATCCTCGTGCTCGAGAAGCCCTTCCCGAGCCTGACTCCCACGCTTTGGGGCGAGCCCGCGCGCTACGAGGCCGACTACTGGGGCCGGATCCCCGGCGCCTATTACACGGGGGACTTCGCGCACATCGACGCCGACGGCTACGTCTGGTTCGGCGGCCGGGCCGACGAGGTGATCAAGATCGCCGCCCACCGGATCGGCACGATCGAGGTCGAGAGCGCCTTCCTGAAGCATCCGGCGGTCGCGGAGGCGGGCGCGGTGGGCCGGCCCGACGAGCTGCGCGGCGAGGTGATCGCGGCCTTCGTCGTGCTCCGGCAGGGCCGCGTCCCCTCGCCCGCGCTGAAGGAAGAGCTCGTGGCGACGGTCCGCGGAGAACTCGGCCCCGTGGCGGTGATCGGCGACCTCAACTTCGTCCGGAGCCTGCCGAAGACGCGGAGCGGCAAGATCATGCGGCGCGTGCTGCGCGCCGTGACGCTGGGCCGCGATCCGGGCGACGTGACCACCCTGGAGGACGAGGGCCCGGTCGAGGAGGCCCGGCAGGCCTGGAAGGAGCTTCGCGACGCGCTGGGCGGAGAGAAGTCCTGATCTCCTGCGTTAGATAGGTGCGTTCGACGGGGTTCCATAGGAGGCGAGCCATGCGCAGCATCCTCATGTCCCTGCTGCTGGCACTGGGTCTGGGCGGCGCAAGCTTCGCCGACGACTGGCCGGCCTGGCGGGGCGCCGCGGGCCAGGGCCAGTGCGGCGAGAAGAACCTTCCGATGAAGTGGAGCCCCACGGAGAACGTCCGCTGGAAAGTCGCCCTTCCGGCCGACGGCAGCTCCACGCCGGCGGTGTGGGGCGACCAGATCTTCGTCACGCAGGCGAACGACAAGACGATCTGGCCCCCGCAGGGCGGCAACGGCGGCGTCGCCAAGGCGCGCAAGCGCTCGCTCCTCTGCTTCGCCCGCGCCGACGGCAAGCTGCTCTGGCAGTCGGACGTGATCTACGACGAGGAGGAATCCACGCATCCCACCAATCCCTTCTGCTCCGCCTCGCCGGCGACGGACGGGGAGCGGGTCGTCGTCAGCTTCGGCTCCGCCGGCCTCCACTGCTACGACTTCAGCGGGAAGGAGCTGTGGAAGGTCAACCTCGGCAAGCTGGAGCACATCTGGGGCAATGCGTCGTCGCCGGTGATCCACGGGGACCTCGTGATCCTCTGGTGCGGGCCGGGAGACCGGCAGTTCCTCCTGGCGGTGAACAAGAAGACGGGCGCGAAGGTGTGGGAGCACGCCGAGCCCGGCGGCGACTCGAAGAAGTTCGTCGGCACCTGGAGCACGCCGGTCATCGTCAAGGCGGAGAACCGGGAGCAGCTCCTGCTGGGAGTGCCCAACAAGCTCAAGAGCTTCGATCCCAAGACCGGCAAGGAGCTCTGGAGCTGCGACGGGCTGACCAGCCTCGTCTACACGTCGCCGCTCTACGCCGACGGCATCGCGGTCGCGATGTCGGGCTACGGCGGCGCCGCCCTCGCGGTGAAGCTGGGCGGCGGGGGCGACATCACCAAGAACCGCCTGTGGCAGCATCCCAAGAACTCGCAGCGGATCGGGACCGGGGTCATCGTGGGGGAGCACCTCTACATGGTCGAAGAGGACGGCCGGCCCCACTGCTTCGAGCTGAAGACCGGGCAGGAAGTGTGGCAGAGCCAGTACGACAAGCGGACGACCGGCGGGGCCTGGGGCTCGATGGTCCACGCCGACGGCAAGCTCTACATCACCGACCGCGGGGGGACGACGACGATCTTCGCGGCGACGCCCAAGTTCGAGATCCTGGGCACGAACCGGCTGGGCGAGCACACCGACGCGTCGATCGCCGTCTCGAACGGCGACCTCTTCATCCGCACCTACAAGAGCCTCTGGTGCATCTCGGAGAAGAAATAGCGGCCGCTCAGACCCGGGTGCGGGAATCGCTGTCGCGGTCGAGAGCGCGCCGGAGATCCAGGAGCAGGACGTCCGTCTTCAGTCCGGGCCGCTCCTCGATCCGAGCGTCGCGGGGGGACTCCGTCGGCGCGGTCCGCCTCCAGGCCTCGAGGAACAGCAGTCCCAGGACGAAGTCGATCGCGGCGAAGGCGAGCAGGAATGAGGGAACCCGGCCCTGCGCGACGAGAAGGGGGACCGCTGCCGCGAAGACGCCCTTCTCGATCAACGCCGCGAGCATCAGGGGTCGGTAGCGCGCGGGGTCGCTCGCGATGATGAGAAAGGCCGCCTGCCACGCGAGCACCGCGCCCACGAAGCCGTAATAGAACTCCGGGTGCGTGATCGCCGGCGGCAGGTCCTGCGAGGTTCTGCCTTCGAGGAAGAGCTGCGGGGTCACCGTGAGGAGCCCGTACAGGCCCGCCGCCAGGAAGACGCGCCGCGCGAAGGTCATGGGTCGGCTCTCCAATCTCTATAGCTGAACGCGGCCGCGGCCCCCGGTCTTCCCGCCGCTTCGAGGCTACTTCTTCTTCGAAGCGCGGACCGGCTTGAACACCTTCTGCGCCTCGGACGCGGGGATCGGGTGCATCCAGAGGAGGACCTTCCGGTCGTGAAGCAGGTTCACGTAGAAGGTGCCGACGCAGGATTCGCAGGGAATGAAGTCGATCCGCACGGTGAAGGGATCCCCCTTCTGCGGACGGTCGGGCTCCTCGAGCGGCGACAGGTCGCCGTTCTTCATGCCCGTGAAGACGCGGTCGGCCCGCGAACTCTGCACCCGCCTCGCGCCCTCATTCATGTAAAGCCAATTCCCGCAGCGGCGGCACGGCGGGTGGCGGGAGAGGAAGAGGCCGGCGAACATCGAAGGGACGAGGAACACCAGGATGGCCTCGAGCAGCCACCACACGACCAGCCAGGTGCCCTGGACGGCCGCCCGATCGTAATACCACGCCGCCCCCCAGCCCCAGTAGCCCTTGCCGTGGAAGAGGAGCATGAAGTCCGCGATCGCGCCGGGCGAGAGG
>JACQFK010000286.1 GCA_016200125.1 Planctomycetota bacterium | reverse complement strand
CGCCCTCGAGCAGGTCCTGGGACTCGCCGCCCACCGCGTCGGTGGCGATCCGCACCCGGCCGTCGCCCGCGCCCGCTGCGACCTTGCCGGCCCGCCGGTCGGTCGCGCGCTCGGTAACCGACTGCAGCGTGCCGTTCCTGCCGGCCGCCCGCTGGAGGTCGGCCTGCGACTTCTTGTAGCGGGTGACGAAGTCCCGCACCTCGTCCTCGCCGACCTGCAGCGTCTTGAGCACGCGCGGATCGACCTTCCCCGACTGGAGCTGCAGGTCGAGCTCCTTCACGATCTCGCCCACGCTCTGGAGCTTCGAGGGCTGGGGATCGTCGGGGCCCTTCTCCTTGCGGTTCTTGATTCCGCTCATGGTCCCGAAGCCGCTGCCGCCGGAGGAGCCTTCCTCGTTGCCCTGGCCCTTCCCGTTGGACAGCTTCACGTCGTGCGGGTTGTTGCCGATGCCCTTGAGGTCGTCGACGCGGCTGGTCTTCCCGGGCTCTCCGCCGACGCCCGTGATCTTGTCCCCGCCGCCGCCCGAGGGCTTGCCGCCGCCGCGGAGCTCCTGCCCGCTCCCCTGGAGCGTGCCGCCCTTGGACGAGCCCGTCTCGCCCGCGCCCTTCTCGGCGTACGAGGAGCCGTCGGGACGCGTGCCCGCCTTCAGGGTCCCGCCGCCGGAGGAGCCGCCGGGGCCGGCGTCGCTCGACGAGCCCGAGCCTTCCTTCAGGTCCTTGACGCCCGAGCCGCCGCCCTTGCCGCCGTTGCCTAGGCCGCCGCCGCCCGCGCCTTCCTGTCCGCCGCCTCCGCCGCCGCTGCTGCCGCCCCGCTTCTTCCCGCCTCCCGACATGCGGCCGCCGCTGCCGCGCCCGCCGCCTCCGCCCTGGCCGCGCCCATTCCCCCTCCCGTCGCCCTTGCAGGTGTAGTCGGGATCGAAGGGGAAGAGATCGGTGAGATCGTCGCCGTTGTCGTCGTCGTCGCCGGGGCTCTCGTCGTCCCCGTCGCCCGGTTCGCCGCTTCCGTCGCCGCCGCCCTTCCGGCCCGCGCGTCCGGGCTTCCCCGGCTGCCTTCCGGTGCGCGGGTTCCCCTTGGCGCTGGCCCCGGGACTGCTCCCCTGGCCCTTCTCCGCGCCGGGCTCGCCCGCCGCGCCCTCCTCGCCGCCCTCGGTGGCGCCTTCGCCCGGTTCGGCGCCTTCGCCCGGCTTGCCGTTCTTGCCCGCGCGCGTCTTGGAGCCCGCGCCCGCCTTCGCGCTCTTGCGGCCCTCGCCGCTGCGCGCCGTGTCGTCGGACGCGTCCTTCCCCGCGCCGTCGTTCCCGTCGCTCGGCGCCGCGTCGTCGGGCCGGACCTTGCCGTCGCCCTCGCGCGTCTCCGCGGTATCGTGACCCTGCTTCTGGGAGCGGGCGTCGCCGGCGGCGTCCTTGCCCGCCTTCGCGAGCAGCTTCTCGATCAGGTCCTTCTTCTCCTGGAGCAGCTTCGACATCGCGTCGTCGCGGCCCGCCTCGTTCTCCGCGCGCTCCTGAGACTTGCCCTGGTCCTTCGTCCGGTCGTCGGCGATCGGCTTGTCGGCCCGCGGCTCCACCGAGCCCTTGCGGTCCAGCGGATCGCGGTACTTCTCCACCCGCACGTCCGGATGCGCGTCGGAGAAGGTGAGCAGCGGCAGCGAGCTCTGGACCGTCACGATGTAGGTGGCGGACTGGCCCGTCTGCGGCAGGGGCTCCTTGTTGTCCGTGGCCGTGAGGAAGTACTCGACGTAGTCGCCGGCCCCCACCTCGAGCGCCGGGAGGTCGAGCACGGGCTCGCTCACGAAAAGCCGCTCCTTCGGGACCGGCAGCGGCACGAGCTTCGGCACCTTGCCGTTGACGCGGGCCGTCAGCACGAGCGAGGAGATGCCGAAATCGTCGACGACCCGGCAGGCCAGCCGCAGCGGCCCGGGCGCGGCCACCTCGACGTTCTTCCCGGGGATCGTGAGCGTCACCTGCGGCGCCGCATCCTTGCGCACGACCACCCGGAACTTCGAGGGCTCCGGATCGGCGGTGCCCTCGCGGTCGCTGAGTTCGATCGAATAGTCGAGGCTCTCCGACAGCGTGAACTGGAAGCCGAACTTCTCGCTGCGGAGCCCGCCCGTCGGGACGCGCTTGCCCTTCATGACCAGCGCCGCCGAGCTCAGCGGACGCGTCGCCGTGCCCTCGAGCACGACGGTCGTCCCTTCGATCGCGTCGATGTTCCCCGTGTCCTGCCTGCGCGGCGGGAAGGCCGTGTACTTCGGAAAGTGCAGCGTCGCCGCCAGCGATTTCAGGCGCGGCACTTCGGCGATGCGGATGCGGTACTCGTCCGAAGCGGCGTCGTGGGCGGCGAACGAGTACGTGAAGTCCTCGGTGACGCCGGGGAGGAGGCAGCGGTACCAGCCGTCCTTGCGCAGCGGAAGCTCGTACTTGACCGGCTCCGCCGACGCCCGGGTCACCCGGAGCCGCGCGGAAGGAGGCCGCTTGCCCTCGAGCAGGACGGCGACTTCGACGTCCTTGCCCTTGTAGGCGACGGCGTTCCCGGGGAGGACCTGGGCGATCCGCGTCTCCGTGACATCCCGGATCGGCAGCAGCGTCCGCCGGAACGAGAACCAGAAGCCCGAGGGGGAGACCAGGACGAGGATCAGCACGATCGCAGCCGCGCCGGCGAGAAACAGAGATTTCCGCTTTGCGTCCCGGGACGGGATCACGACGTCCGGACGGATGGAGCCCAGGTCCTCCGAGACGCGCTCGCCGACCAGCTCCCGCAACGCCGCCGACTCCTCGCCCTCGGAGGAGAGCTGGACGTAGGTGATGAGGCCGCTCTTCAGGTTGGCGTAGCGGCCCTCGATCGAGCGGGCGAGGAAGAGGTCGTTGACCTGCCCGCTGAGCGGACCGGCCAGCAGCCGATGCCCGATCCAGCCCGCGGCGGAGAGGCCTCCGAGCAGGGCGAGGACCCGGAACCAGCGGGGCAGGGAGAAGAGCTGATCGAGTGCGACTTCGAAGGAGAGCGCGAGGAGGATCGCCGCGGCGAGGCCTGCGATGACGCTCGCGAGGGTGAGCATCCGGAACCGGATCTTCACCCGGTCGAGAATCTCCCGGATCTGGCGCGACTCACTCACCCGGCGGCCCCCCAAATCTAGACGATTAGACGTCGCCCAACCTTGCGCACGCAGTTACATCGCGAATTCGGGATGGATTTTGGTCGGTCTCCGGACGGGAAGCGTCTACTATCCATAAGCATGCGCCGTTTCTGGAAGCTGCCCCTGCTCCTGCTCGCGGCCGGCTGTCCTTCGAGCCCCGCGCCCCGCGCGGACGAACCCCGCGACTTCGCCACGCTTCACTCCCTGATGGGCAACAACCAGAAGCTCGTGTTCGCCCTGCAGAGTCACGTCGGGGATCCTCCGGAACGCGACGTCATTCGACAGGACCTGGAGAAACTCGCCGTCCACTTCGAGACGATCCAGACGCTGAGCCCCTACGACGACGAGGACAGGAACCGGAAGCTGCGCGGCTGGTCGCGCGAGATCGCCCGGCAGATGCGCGATCTGAAGGCGGCGGAGTGGACGCCGGAAAGCCGCAAGGATCTCTTTCAGAAACTGACGACGACCTGCGTGAAGTGCCACGGCTCCTTTCCCTACTCCCGCGCGCTGCCGCCGATGGCCTTCGACCATGCCTCCCTGACGCGCCTGCCCTCGGATCAGTCATGCGGAAAATGCCACGTCGAGGTGCTGGACGAGTGGAAGGGGACGCTCCACGCGACGGCCTGGCAGGATCCCATCTTCGTGGCCTCCGCGGGCCGCCCCATGAAGATGGAGTGCAAGCCCTGCCACAGCCCCCAGCCGGTGCTGTTCTCCGACGTGCTCGCCATGGACTACGGATACCGGCCGCTGCTGCGAGACTTCAACCAGGCCGACTCGGTGAACTGCGTCGCGTGTCATCTCCGCGCGGACGGAACCGTCGCCGCGCGGCAGGACCACCCCGGCGCCCCCTGCCGGCCGGTGCGCGATCCGCGGCTGAGCTCGACCCTGCTCTGCGGCACCTGCCACAACCCGACCCACGACGCCAACACCGAGTGGGAACGCAGCGCCGCCCGCAAGCTGGGCATCGCGTGCAACGACTGCCATTCGCAGGCCGTCTACCGGACCGGCGCCGACGGGAAGAAGAAGACGGGCTTCAGCCACGTCTTCCCCGGAGGCAACGATCCCGCCTTCGTGAAGAAGGCGATCCTCACGGAGTGCTCGGTGCAGGACCGGAAGCTGTCCCTCCGCGTCGAGAACCGATCGGCCCACAAGTTCCCCGGCGAGGTGCCCACGCGCATCTTCCTGATCCGGATCCAGTTCTGGGACCGGGACGGGACGCTCATCAGCGAGGAGACGCTGCCCTATCGACGTCCGGGCAAGGGCGAGATCGGCTGGAAGGACAACCGCTTCGAGCCCGACGAAGTGAAATCGATCTCCCGCGCGGTGGCCGAGAAGACCGTCAAGGTGAAGGTCGACTTCCTGTTCCAGAACGGCCCCTTCGCCGTCTTCGACAAGGCCTTCTCGATCGGGAACTGGGAGACGACCCTGAAATAGGCCTACTTCGAGCGCGCCTTCTCGATCGACTCCTCGCTCCGCTTCACCAGATCCTCCAGGAACGCCGTGCCCTCGGCGCGGCCTCCGTGGCCCGTGAAGACGACGTCGGGCTTGAAAGGAATGACCTTGGCCCGCACGATCTCCGCCACCCCCGAGGCCTTCTCCGGGTCTCCCCAGCAGCGGTGCAGGATGTCCGAGGGCGCCTGGAAGCCGACGTCGCCGGTGAAGCCGA
>JACQFK010000297.1 GCA_016200125.1 Planctomycetota bacterium | reverse complement strand
CGGCTCGGAGTCGCCCTACTATCCCCGCATCGTTCTCTGCATCCCGGGGACCTGGAGCGGCCGCGACGAGCTGGACGAGCGGCTCCGGCAGGGCCCCTTCCGGCTGGCGGAACCGAAGGTCGTCTCGGCGGACGGCGCCGAGTCCTTCGACGCGGAAGTCCGCGGGCCCGACCTGCGGATGAGGGCCGCCTTCCAGGCCTCGGCCTGCCGGGTCCGGCCCTCCATGACGCCCGCCGACTTCGCCGCCGTGCAGGGCCACCGGAGCGTGGTCTACGTGCTGAGCGATCCCTTCGGCCGCTCGACGGCGGCGGCCGCGGCGGCCCGGATGATCGAAGTCGGCCTGGCGCTGCTCGACGCCGGCGGGATCACGATGAAATGCGAGAGCTCCGGCATCGCCCATTCCGCGGAGCGCTGGCGCCGGATCGGCGCGCGGCTTCGGGAGGAGGGGGCGCCCGGCGCGGCCCTCTTCGACGCTTTCGTCCGCCTGCCGATCGTCGACGACAATCAGGACCTCTACTCCTGCGGGATGCATCTGCTGGGATCCCCCGACGGCCTCCTTTCGCTCCGGGACTTTCCGGGCGAGGACGTGCTCGCCGCCCACCGGGTGCTCGAGGGCTTTCTCCGGCGGCTGAGGACCGGCCCGGTCGAACTGCAGCAGGCCTTCCAGGGGGAGGGCACGGAGGATCGCTTCACGTCGATCCTGGAACCCTGCACCCGCTACGAGGCGGACGACTTCTTCTGGAACCGCTGGGGCTGCTTCCGGCTGCGCAAGGCCTAGAGATAGCCGCGCTTCATCAGCCGCCGGCCGCTGGCTTCATAGCCGGCCTGATCAAGAGACGCCCAGCCGAGCGTGTCGGCGAGCCGCGTGTAGATGCTGAAGAGGAAGCAGACGTAGACTGCGTCCTCGAGCGCTTCCTTTGAAACCCCCAGCCGGAGCGCGGGCGCGGCGTCGGCGGGGCCGACCTCGGCGGGCGCGAGGGTCAGCTTGCGGAGAAACCCGAGGGTGGAGCGGAGGCGTCCGTCGATCGGCGCGGTCGTGTAGTCGTCCAGCACCCGCCGGACCAGGTCCGGTCCGCCGAGTCCCAGCGCCGCGACCGCGGCATGGCAGCCCGTTCAGAAGGGGCACTGGTTCAGCTTCGACACATAGGCCGCGAAGAGCTCCCGCTCGCCCACCGACCACGCGGAAGGTCCGCGCATGACCTGCTGGGTCAGGAGGCTCTGGGGCCCCCCAAAGAATGCCTTTCGGTACATCAGGGTCTTGACGACGTCGGGCACCGGGCCGCCGATCAGGAGGCGGATCAGGCGGAGCAGCAGCCGCTGCGGCAGCGTGTGGCCGTGGTCTAGGCGGGGGAGTCTCATGAGTCGTTCAGCGCGGCGAGGCCGGCGTCGAGCCGCTCCCGGGCGGCGCCGAGGGCGGCGCTGAGGACGATCTCGAAGAGCTGGTCGTCGCTGTACTTTGCCCGGAGGGAATCAAGATCGGCGTCGGTCACCTTGTAGGCGTGAAGGCGGATCTTCTCGACGAGGGGCCGCAGTTCGGGGGGGAGTTCGCAGCGGGAGGCTGCCGCCTGGCGCAGGGCGGGGTCGGCGTGGCCGGGACCGCGCAGGACCGAATCCTCGACGGCCTTGCGGGCCGCCTGGTGCCGGCCGTCCATCTACCGCTCGACCTGGTACTCGCGCTTCTTCTTCTTCTCGGGCGCCGTCTTTTCCTTGTCGTCGTCCTTGAACTGGAGGTCCTTGCCGCACTTGGGGCACTTGCCGGAGAAGGCCTCCTTGACGCCGTCCTTCTCGCAGACGAATTTCTTGAGGCGCTCGACGCCGGTCATCTCGCCCTTCCGCGTCTCGTTCCAGATCGTGCCGGCCTTGTCGAGCATCGCCTGGGTGGCGCCGTCGAACACCAGCACGTCCTTGCCCTTGATCTCGACCTGGACGAGGCCCGAGGTCGTGGAGAAGGCGGTCCGGTCGCCGCGCTCCTCCTTGGACTCCTGCTCGTACTTCTTCTCGAGCGCGAGGCAGTAGGCCTCGTAGAACTCCTTGGCGTCCTTCTCGCTGTCCCAGGTCGTGTACCAGACGTACATCGCGTTCTTCTTGTCGTCCTCCATCACCACGTAGCGGTCGCCGCCCCAGCCGTCGGCCGCGCGGTCGATCAGGCCCAGGCGGAGCTTCTCGCTCTTGAACTCGCGGAGCAGCAGCTTGGTCGCGAACTCGCCGTGGACGTTGTTGAAGGTCTCCTTCCAGACCCCGCCGAAGAGCTTGGTGAGATCGGGCATCGCGACGAGGATGGGGTTGTCGCGCTTCTCGCCGTAGTAGCGCTCGGGATGCAGGATCTGCTCGCTGGAAAGCTGAAAGTCCTTGAAGAGCTTGTTGATGTCCTTGAACTCGCCCTTGGTACCCTTGAGGTACTTCACCACGAAGTCCGTGCCGTACCCGTAGGGGAAGGTCAGCGACTGGCGCAGGTAGGCCGGCAGCTTGCCCGCGGCGCCGGGGAGCATGCCCGACTTGTAGGTCGTGTTGATGCCGCCGATCACCATCTCGAACTGGTCCTTGAACTGGTACTTCCAGCCGACGGCCGACGCGTCGCCCTCGATGACGCTCTTGATCGCCATCACGAGGTCGTCGTTCGTCTCGTCCTCGATCGGCAGCGTCGAGAGCTCGAAGTTCTGGTCCTGCGCGGCGTGGGTGAGTTCGTGGACGAGGGTGATGCGCTCCATGTCGATGCCCATGGCCTTGAGCGCGTCCTCGTCGGCGTCCTTGCCCTCCCCGGGGCGGATCAGGCGGAGCTCCTTGGTTTTCGGGTGGTAGAACCCGGCGATCGAGCTGCCGAAGAGCTCGAGGTAGGCTTCGTAAATGTCGAGGTCCGCGGGGATCAGGCCGAACTTGGCGTAGCCGCGCTGGTACTTCTCCGCCTTCTCGCGGGGGAGGTCCTTCTCGAACTCGGCCTTGAGGAAATCGAGCAGCTCCTTCTTGGAGTAGGCGCCGACGGTGACGTCGCTCTTGAACTCGAGGCCGCGGAGGCGGACCACGTCCTCCCGGTGGCGGGCGGTCTTCTCCTTGTAGTCGTCCTTCTTGGGCTCCTTCTCGTCCTGAGGCAGCGCGGGGAAGGCGGGCGCCAGGAGGGACGCGACCGAGGCCAGGACGAGGAGGAGGGAGCGGATCATGCGCGGTTCCTTAACGGGAACCCTTTATACGTCCCGGTCGCGGGAATCATTTGTCAGGAGAGCCGCCGAAACACTATTATCGTGATTATCGAGGCGCCCCGAAACCAGGTCAAGATGAATCTCCGGAAGAAGGCCAGTCCCGTGCTCCGCGAGGAGCTCATTTCGACGACGCTGTCGTGCGGGCTGGCCTGCTACGCGATCCCCAAGAAGGGCTTCGCCCTCCTTAAGGGTTTATTCTCCCAAATTTGTGCTTCGCACATATCATCCAATATATCTTTGGTTTTCCGGAGCAGTTGACTTTGGCTTTGTTTCAGCTTTCAGGATTTTTCCTTTCTGGAAATTT
>JACQFK010000048.1 GCA_016200125.1 Planctomycetota bacterium | reverse complement strand
CGCCCGCGGCGTCCCGGGCCGAGGCGTGGATGAAGCGGGCGCCGGGAGTGTTCGCGGCCGCCGCGACCCCCTGCGTCCCGTACGTGCCGGGCTGCAGGCCGAGGTTGCTCCCCTTCACCCAAGTCCAGTTAGCGCCGTCGAACTTCCACAGGTCGTTCAGGGTCATGAAGCCGGCGCCCGAGCCGGCGCATCCGTAGCCCCCGAAGAGCCAGAGATTTCCGGAGAGATCGGTGAAGCCCCGGGAAATGCTGCGGCCGCCCGGGCTGTTCCCCGCCGCGGCCACCCCTTGGACTCCGTAGACGCCGTTCTGCTCGGCGAGTTTGCTTCCTTTCATCCAGGTCCAATTCGTTCCGTCGAACTTCCACAGGTCGTTCAGGTGCCCGACGAATCCGGTGGAATCGGCTCCGACGCCTCCGAAGAGCCAGAAGTTACCGGCGGCGTCGAACCAGGCGAGCGACTGCTCCCGCCCTCCCGGTGTGTTGGCCGCGGCGGGGACCCCCTGGGTGCCATGAACGGGGAGGGGGCCGGGATCTTTGGTTCCGGAGAGCCAGACCCAATTCGTGCCGTCGAAGCGCCACAAGTCGGACAACTCGCCCAGGGACGTCTCGCCGAAGCCGATGCCCCCGTAGATCCAGAGCCGGCCCGAAGCATCGGTCGCGAAGGCCATGGTGTCCCGGCTGCCCGGGAGGTTCGTGTCGGCGGCCGTGCCCTGGGTCCCGTAGACGCCCAGGGAGTCCTTGAGCTTGCTTCCCTTCACCCAGGCCCAGGCGCTGCCGTTCCAGCGCCAGAGGTCGTTCGATTCGCCGAACGCGCCGGACTCGTCGTAGGAGCGTCCTCCGAAGAGCCAGAAGCCGCCGAAGGCGTCCGTGCTGTACGCGGGCTGCATTCGGGCGCCGGGAGCATTCGCGGCGTCGGGGACCCCCCGGGTGCCGTAGAGGCCCGGCTGATTCCCGAACTTGCTTCCCGCCTGCCAGGTCCACTGGCCCGCGGGGGCGGCCGGGGGAAACGCGACCGCCGTCAGCAGCGAGGGGGCCGGAGGATTGATGCGGGAGGAAAGGCAGGCCGGCACGAGAAGCGACGCGGCGAGCAACGCCATCAGGCGGATCGCGGAGCGGCGCAGTCTCATCATCCCTCCCCCGAGAATCTCATTTTCTCGAAACCCGATGGTACTAAGACGGCCGGGAATTGCAAGAAGCCGGAACGCCGTTCGCGCGCGACATGGATTGACACCCCCGCCGGGCGGCAGGAGAATGGGCCGCCCATGGACAACCGACTGGCCGGGAAGACGGCGCTCGTCACCGGCGGCTCGCGCGGCATCGGAAAGGCGATCGCGCGGGCCCTGTATCACGCCGGCGCCCGCGTCGTCGTCTGCGGACGCGACGCGAAGTCCCTCGTCGCCGCCGCCAAGGACATCGGCGAGATCCTCTGTGTCACGGCCGACGTCCGCCGCGAGCGGGACGTGCGGAACCTGATCCAGGTCGCCGGCCGCCTGGACATCCTCGTCAACAACGCCGGCGGCATGGAGCACCAGGGGCGCTTCGACGAGACGGACCTCGTCTCCTGGCGGAGCACCTTCGAGCTCAACCTCTTCAGCGCGGTCTCGGTGACCCGGGCGGCGGCGCCGCTGCTGCGCAAATCCAGGGGCTGCATCGTCAACATCGCCAGCGACGTAGGCCGCCGGCCCTTCGAGATGGGGCCGGACTATTGCGCGGCGAAGGCCGCGCTCATCAGCCTCACGCGCTACCTCGCGGCGGAGCTCGCGCCCGTCCGCGTCAACGCCGTCTGCCCCGGGCCCGTCGTCACGGGACGCTGGGGCGCGGCGGCGGTCCGCAAGGCCGCCTCCCGGACGCTGTCGAAGCGGACGGGGAGGCCGGAGGAGGTCGCCTCGGCCGTGCTCTTCGCCGCGACCTGCGGCTACCTGAACGGCGCCGTCTGCGGGGTCGACGGCGGGGCGGTGAGGTCGCCGTGAAGCTCCCGCTGAAGGGGAAGGCGGCGCTGGTCACGGGCGGATCGCGCGGCGTCGGCGCGGCGATCGCCCGCGCCTTCGCGGCCGCGGGGGCCCGCGTCGCGATCAACTACCGCCGCTCGCGCGCCGAGGCCGAGGCGTCCGCCGCGTCGTTCGACGGAGTCGCGATCCAGGGCGACGTCGGCCGCGACGCGGAGCGGCTCGTCGGCGCGGTCGCGAAGAAGTTCGGCCGGCTCGACCTCCTGGTCAACAACGCCGGCCACTCCGACCCGGCCGCGTGGACCGACGATCTCGGCGCGGTGACGGACGAGCTCTGGGACCGGGTGATGGAGACCGACCTGCGGGGGACCTTCCGCTGCTCCCGCGCGGCGGCCCGCGTGATGAAGAAAGGGAAGATCATCAACGTGACCTCGATCCCCGCGCTCACGGGCGAACGGGAGGGGATCGTCTACTCGATCGCGAAAGCGGGCGTGCTGGGGATGACGAAGTCGCTCGCGATGAACCTCGCGCCGCGGATCCAGGTGAACTGCATGGCCTTCGGATCGATCGAGACGGGCTGGGTCAAGTGGCTGCCCCCCGCGATGCGCCGGGGCTACGAGGCCGCCATCCCCGTGGGCCGCTTCGGGAAGCCCGAGGAGGCGGCGGAGCTGGCGCTCTTCCTGGCGGGGAACGACTGGGTGACGGGGCAGACCTACGTGCTCGACGGCGGAGAGTCCCGGGTGTGAGGAAGGCGGTCGTCCTGGTCTCGGGCGGGATCGACTCCACGGTCGCGCTCGCGTGGGCGAAGGAGCGCTTCGACCCGGTCGCGCTCTCCTTCGAGATCGCGGGCCGGCCGCGCCGCGAGGCGAAGGCCTGCGCGGCGGTCGCGAAGCGGGCGGGGGTGGAGCTGCTCCGCGTCCCGACCCCCTTTCTCCGTCCGCGGCCCTCGGGCTACGTGCCGGCGCGGAACCTCGTGTTCCACGCGATCGCGCTGTCGGTCGCGGAGGACCGCGGGGCGGACGCCGTGGTCGCCGGCCACAACGCGTCGGACGCCGCGATCTTCGAGGATGCGCGGCCGCTCTATCTCCGGCGGGTTGAGAGCCTCGGCCGGGGCGTGCGGATCCTGCTGCCCTTCGCCCGCACCACGGACGCGGACGTGATCGCGCTCGGCCTGCGGCTGGGGGCGCCCCTGGGGCTGACCTGGAGCTGCTATCGCGACGGCGCCCGCCCCTGCCGCCGTTGCAGTGCCTGCCGCGGACGGATAGAATCGTTCCGCCAGTCAGGAATGGAGGACCCCTCATGAAAGTCGGCTGCGTCGGATTCTTCGACAGCATGCACCTGCTGCCCGGCCACCCGAAATGCGGCGTGCCCCACGGCCACACGTGGAAGGTGGAAGTGGTCGCCGAGGGGCCCATGGTCCGCGGCATGGTCATGGACTTCGCCGACCTCAAGAAGGCGATGCGGGAAGTGGTCGCCGCCTTCGACCACACCGACCTCAACACGCTGCTCCCGATCCCCACCTGCGAATACATCACCTTCGAGCTGATGCGCCGGCTCAAGGAGCGGGTGTCCCAGAAGCTGACGGTCCGCGTCTGGGAGGGGGAGGGGAAGTGGGCGGAGCTCGAGGAGGCGCCCGGGGTGCTCGACCAGGCCCGCGCCGCCCTCGACGAGGCGAAAGCGCTGAAGAAGAGCGGGACGCCGATCACCTGCGAGGTCTCGCGGTCCTGAGCGTTACATAAGTGATCGGAGCGTTCGGCCCGTTTTCCCGGACCCTTGATGGTGTAACAAATACACTAAGTGGGCGTCCTTAAGACATGACGACCGAGACGGAAAAGAAGGACCTGGTCGAGGACATCCTGAAGCTCAAGAAGGAGCGTCAGGCGGTGATCCTCGCCCACAACTACCAGCGCGGCGAACTGCAGGACCTCGCCGACTTCACGGGGGACTCTCTCGGCCTCACCCAGCAGGCGGCGAAGACCCCGGCGAAGGTCATCGTCTTCTGCGGCGTCCACTTCATGGCCGAGACGGCGGCGATCATGAACCCGGACAAGCTCGTCCTCATCCCGGACAAGGAGGCTGGCTGCTCGCTCGCGGCGATGATCTCGGGCGAATCGCTCCGGCGCTGGAAGGCGGAGCATCCCGGCGCGCTGGTCGTCTCCTACATCAACTGCACGGCCGACGTGAAGGCGGAGAGCGACTACATCTGCACCTCGACGAACGCGCTGAAGATCGTCGAGGCGATCCCGCGCGACCGGGAGATCCTCTTCGCGCCCGACCAGTTCCTGGGGACCTACATCCAGCAGCGGACCGGCCGGAAGATGCACCTCTGGCCCGGCTACTGCCACGTCCACAACCGGATCGACACGGACAGGATCAAGTCGCTCAAGGCGGAGCATCCCGAGGCGAAGTTCGTGATGCATCCCGAGTGCGGCTGCCTGACCTCCTGCATGCCGCTCGCGGACAAGGTCCTCTCCACGGAGGGCATCCTGAAGCACTGCCGCGAGTCAGGGGACCGGCAGTTCATCGTGGGCACCGAGGTGGGCATCCTTCACCGCCTGCAGAAGGAGAGCCCCTCGAAGATCTTCTTCCCCGCGGCCGAGGAGGCCTCCTGCGAGTTCATGAAGCTGAACACGCTCGAGAAGCTGCTCTGGTCGCTCGAGGACCTGGAGTACAAGGTGGTCGTCCCCGAGGAGATCGCGCGGAAGGGCCGCATCGCGATCGAGCGCATGCTCGAGATCAGCGATCCCGGCGGCTACGTCCGCAAGGTCGACGCGAAGCAGCCGGTCGACTGACGGCCTCCGCGCAACGAATCACGCATCAGGCAGCAGGCATTACTGACGGATAAGCTCCCCTCCCGGCCTCCTCCCCCCCGGGGGAGGAGCGGGGGGGACCCTTCTTCCCGTGATTCGTGATGCGTGATGCGTGATGCCGGAATCATGGGCTATTCTTTGGAGTACCTACGGAGGCATCATGATCGACCGCGTCGGCGGGGGTTTCAAGGACTACGCGCCGTTCATCCTGCGGCAGGGGCTGGCCATCATCTTCATCCTGCAGGGCGCGCAGATGGTGTCCCACATGGGCCGGTCCCCGTCCACGCACCAGATCGTCACGATGATCGTCCAGCTCCTGGGCGGCCTCTTCTGCCTGATCGGGTTCCTGACGCGCTGGGCGTCCTTCGCCCTGGGCGCCCTGATGCTCTGGCTGATCGTCGAAAGCCCCGGCTTCCGGGCCCTCTACGATCCGGACCACCAGCTCCTCTTCGCCGGCCTCATGATGTGCGGCGCGCTCTACGGCCTGGGCGGCGGGAAGTGGAGCCTCGACGAGAAGATGAAGAAGAAGGACGGCTAAGGGGCTGCCCAAGAATAACTTCCCCAAGTCCTACGGTTCCTCCTCCTGGCGGGCGAAGGCGAGGAATTGGGGAAGTTATTCTTGGACACTCCCTAAGACCGCTTCCGCAGCAGGTACGCGACGAAGGAACCCAGTCCCGCGAACTTGAAACCCGGGTCCACGTAGTGCTCGATCACGTAGAACGCGAAGTAGTAGAAGCGCGAAAAACACCACACCGCCAGGACCAGCAGCAGCGCCGCCTTCGGATCGGGATGGAGCAGCAGGAGCGTCGCGCCCGCCAGGATTCCCGCGATGAGAAACAGGAATCCCTTGGCATAGATCAGCTTCGGATTCTTGAGGTCTCCCATGCGGCGCGTCCTCCGTCGAGCTCTCTTCGTTGAACGAGCGGCGAAGGGGATCGGCCGGGTCAATCCTTCCTGGGCGGAGGCTGGTCGTAGACCGCCTCGAGGCGGCGGCGGATCTGCTCCTCGACCTGGCGCTTGACCGCGGCCTGCCAGCGGCGGGCGACGTCCAGCATCTCCTTCTGCGGCGGAGGCACGGCCATGCCGCGGAAGTAGCCGTCGATCGCCTTTTCGTACTCCTTCTGGATCTCCTCCTCCATGATGTCGACGGTCGCCATCGCCTTGCCGTGCTCCAGCTGGATTTTGTCCCGCACGACCTCCGGCCGGGCATGGGGGTGGAGCACGTTGAAGGCCGCGAGGCTCTTGCGCAGGCTCTCGCGCGAGATCTCGGCCATCTTCTCCGGCTCGTACTTGCGGACGAGGTCCGTCCGGATCAGCGTCTCAAGCGTTTCGTCGGCGGTCGAGACTTTCAGCACCCAGCGGTGGAAGGCCTCGTCCAGGCCGCGGACGAGGTCCGGTCGGAAGCGCGGCGAGGCGTCCTGCAGGCCCTGGAGCGGGGGAAGGGCGAAGAGCGAGTCGGGCAGCGGGGTGTTGATCGCGACGTCCTTCAGCAGGAAGGACCCGTGGCCGGCGATCGACGTCTTTGCGATGAACCCGTCCTCGCGGAGTTCGATCTCGGTCTGTCCCAGACGGTAGACGTTCCCCTCGGCCTTGTAGTTCCGGAGGTCGTCGAGCCAGCCCAGGCGCGCGCCGAGGCGGCCGATGGACAGGAGGGCGCGCACGCCGTCGCCCAGCGTGAACACCGCCTCGGGCGCCCGGCCGATCTCGAGCCCCGGATACCGGGCGCGGAGCTCCGCGATCACCTCGGCGTAGTTGAGGGAGTAGGTGCTGCCTCTCAGGAACTGGTGGGACACCCCGCCGGATTGGATCGTCGTCGCGACGGTTCCGTACTTGAGGAGCGCCCGGTCGGGCGCCTTGAAGGCCATCTCGACCGGGACGGACTGCTTCCCGTCCGTGATCTCCCCGCGCAGATGGAACGACGTGTAGGCGTTGCTCTTCGCGATCAGCAGGTCGAGCGGACCCTCCTCCCGGGTCGCGGCCCCCGCGCAACCTGCTAGGAACAGGATCCAGACATGTCGTATCATGGGCCCTCATGATAAGACGGAGTCGGACGCTTGTCTCCCTTCTTCGAGTCTCCGGATGAGCGGCATCGTCCCCATCGTCCTGGCCGCCGGCCGCTCGACCCGGATGGGGCAGCCCAAGGTGCTGCTCGACTTCGACGGCCGGACCTGCCTCGAGCGGGTCGTGGACGAGGTCCGCGGATACGAGGAGCCGATCGTGGTGATGGGGTACGACGGGGACCGCCTGCTCTATCGCCTGAAGCTCGAAGGCGTCCACTTCATGTACAACATGATCCCCGTGAGCAGTCCGCTGGACAGTCTCCGCGCCGCGCTGCAGATCCTGCCGCTCGAGGCCGAAGCCTTTTTCTTCATGCCTGTGGACAACCCTCTCGTCTTCGCGGCCGACATCAGGCGCCTGGTGGACGCGTACCGCGCCAACACGGATCCGGGAAAGTCCATCTTCGTCCCGTCGCACGACATGAAACGGGGCCACCCCATCCTTTGCCGCCGGGAGCTCGCCGCCGAGTTCCTCGACCTCAAGGAGGGCACCACTCCGCGGGATGTCCTCAACCGGGTTAACTCCCGGGTCGCGTACGTGATCTATCCAGAGGCGTATGTATTGATGGACATGGACACGCCCGAGGACTACCGTCGATGCCTCGAGGCGTACCGGGCCCGCAAAGCGAGGAGCACGTGAGAGCCGTCCAGCGGAAGATCGTCCAGCTGATCGAGGAAGGCCGCGCCTTCGCCGTCGCCACCGTGGCGGAGGCGAAGGGCAGCGTCCCCGGCAAGCAGGGGGCCAAGATGATCCTCCTGCCCGACGGGACGCAGTTCGGCACCGTCGGAGGGGCCGGACTCGAGCAGAAGGTCAAAGGGCTCTGCCGCAAGGCGCTCGAGGAGAAAAAGGGTGGCCTGGCCTCCTTCGATCTGATGTACTACAAGGAAGGCGCGCTCGACAGCCTCTGCGGCGGGAGCGTGCAGATCCTCGTCGAATACGTGGCTCCCGTCCCCCACCTCCTGATCGCCGGCGGAGGCCACTGCGGCCTGGAGATCGCGAAGCTCTGCGATCAGCTGGGCTACGTCCACTCGGTGCTCGACGACCGGGCGGAGTACGCGTCGGGCGAACGCTTCCCCAACGCCCGGCGGACCGTCCAGGCGACGCCCGAGGACTTCTTCGCCCGCGAGGACCTCTCCGCCTTCACCCACGTCGTCCTCGTGGGCTGGTCGCACAAGATCGACACCGACCTGCTCTTCCACCTCGTGCAGAAATTCCCGGGCTGGATCGGCCTCATCTCCTCGAAGACCAAGAAGCTCGAGATGTTTCGCCGCCTGAAGGCGCGCGGGATCCCCGAGGCCTCGCTGGCGCGCGTCGTCGCCCCCGTCGGCCTCCCCATCGGCGCCGAGACGCCGGCCGAGATCGCGGTCAGCATCCTGGGGCAGATCATCGCCGCCCTGCGCCTTCCCACGGGGACCGCCGAGGGCGCGGACCAGAAGGAACCCGCCGAAGACCGGGCGGACGCATGAAGCTGGCGGCGCTTCTGCTCCTGTGCGCGGTTCCGCAGGACCCGGAGAAGCCCGTCGCCTTCGAGGCCCGCGGCCGGCTGGTCTGTCTCATCGAGGAGATGAAGGAGAAGTACCAGGCCCAGGCCAGCCCGCTGCACGACCATCTGATGGGATTCAAGGCCGAGGGGAAGTACAGCACGCTCTACCGCAACGCGCTCTCCGAGGCCCTCTTCGTCGACAAGCGGTTCAAGGAGCACGAGCTGCGGCTGACCGGCCGCGTGTTCCCGTCGAGCTCGGTCCTCGAGGTGTCGCGCTTCCAGTGGTACCGGGACGGGAAGCTGCAGGACGTCTTCTACTGGTGCGCCATCTGCGCGATCAGGGGGGTCGATCCGGGCGCCTGCGCCTGCTGCCAGGAAAAAGTCGAACTCCGGGAGGCGCCGGCCGACGAGTCGAAGAGATGAAAAAGGTCGCGGCAGGGGCTCGTTCGCGTATAGTAGGAAGGCACCAGGGGAGAACGCGCGAGGAAACGGCCGTACATTGAAGCCTTGGTTCTTGGATTTCCGGGAGAGGATCGGTCATGAAGAAGAAAGACAGGCGGCGCGGGGTTGCCTCCAAGGAGCCGTCAGGGTTCAGCCGCCGCAGCTTCATCCAGACGCTCGGCCTGGCCGGCGTCACCGCGACGATTCCGCTCACGCAGGGCTGCGGCACGTCGGAGACCGGGCCGGAGGTTCCCGCCGAGGGGCTGGGGCCCGCGCCGGTTGAAATCTCGCTGAACGTGAACGAGCAGGAGGTCAAGCTCAAGGTCGAGCCCCGCGTCACGCTGCTCGACGCGCTGCGCGACCACCTGAAGCTCGGCAGCGCCGACCCCGTCGATCTCACCGGCTCGAAGCGCGTGTGCGACCGCGGCTCCTGCGGCGCCTGCACGATGATCGTGGACGGCCGGACCGTCTACTCCTGCACGACCCTGGCGGTCGAGGCGCAGGGGCGGAAGATCCGCACGGTGGAGGGGCTGGGCAAGGACGGCAAGCTCCACCCGCTCCAGGAGGAGTTCGTGGAGTGCGACGGCCTCATGTGCGGCTTCTGCACGCCGGGCTTCCTGGTCTCCGGCGTGTCCTGCCTGGAGAAGCATCCCAACGCGACCCGCGACGACATCAAGCGGGCGCTCGACGGCAACATCTGCCGCTGCGGCACGCAGTCCCGCGCGCTCGAGGCGTGCGAGAAGGCGGCCCGGCGGATGAAGGGG
Organism: Planctomycetota bacterium; assembly: GCA_016200125.1. The sequence continues at coordinate 7,362 of JACQFK010000048.1, read as the reverse complement.
AGGAGGTAGAGCGCATGCCCTACTCATGGCCCGCGAAAAGAACCCTGCTCGGGACCGGGGTCCCGCGGCTCGACGGCGCCCTCAAGGTCAACGGGAAGGCGAAGTACTCCTTCGACCGCAACCTGCCGGGAATGCTTCACGCCAAGGTGCTCCGCTCGCCGCACGCGCACTGCAAGGTCCTCGAAATCGACCTGAAGCCGGCGGAGGCGATGCCCGGCGTCAAGGCCGTCCACGTGATCAAGGGCGCCGGCTCCGAGCTGCGCTATGCCGGCGATGAGATCGCCGCGCTCGCGGCGGAGACCGAGGAGCAGGCGCGCGACGCCGTCCGCGCGATCAAGGTCAAGTACGAGGTCCTCCCCTTCGAATGGTCGGAGGAACTGGGCTTCAAGAAGGGCGGCACGCCCAAGACGGACCAGACCACGGACGCCGACGGGAAGCCGAACGTCGAGCCCGCGCTCGCCAAGGCCGACGCGGTGATCGAGGGGACCTACAGCGCGCCCGTGATCACCCACGTCTGCCTGGAGAGCCACGGCCTGGTCGCCTGGTGGAAGGCCGACGACGAACTCGTCGTCTACGCGTCGACGCAGGCGGTCGGCAAGACGGCGGGCGACCTGAAAGGCGACGCGCTCTTCAAGGGCATCCCGAACCTGAAAGTCACCTGCGAGACGCCCTTCATGGGCGGAGGCTTCGGCAGCAAGTTCGGCCCCGATATCCAGGGCGTCGTCGCGGCACAGCTGGCGCGGCTGGCCAAGCGGCCGGTCAAGCTCATGCTGGAGCGCGACGAGGAGCACTGGGCGGGCGGCAACCGGCCCTCGGCGTTCGCGAAGGTCAAGGCGGGCGCGACGAAGGACGGGAAGCTCACGGCCTTCGACGCGGTCAGCTACGGCACGGGCGGCCACACGGGAGGCGCGATCTTTCCGCTGCCCTACATTTACGCTCCCGAAACGCGCCGCCGCGTCCACACGGACGTCGCGGTCAACGCGGGTGACCGCCGCGCGCTGCGCGCGCCCGGCCATCCCCAGGGCTGCATCGTCACCGAGCAGGTCATGGACGACCTGGCCGACAAGCTCGGCCTCGACCCCATCGAATTCCGCATCAAGAACATCCCGGACCAGGGCCTCTTCAAGACCCTGAAGCCGATCTACGTGAAGGAGCTCGCGCTCGGCGCCGAGCGGATCGGCTGGAAGAAGGACCGGCATCCGCGGGGCGACAAGACCCCGGGCCCCATCAAGCGGGGCTTCGGCTGCGCCATCAACACCTGGGGCGGCGGCGCCGGCCAGGCGCAGGCCACCTGCACGATCCATCCCGACGGCTCCGTCGAGGCCGCCATCGGGACCCAGGACCTGGGCACCGGCACGACCACGCTCGTTCCCATGGTCGCGGCGGAGATCCTCGGGCTTCAGGTGAAGGACGTCACGGGCAAGATCGGCAGCTCGATCTATCCCCCGGCCGGCGGCTCGGGCGGTTCGACCAGCTGCGGCGGCGTCAGCGTCGCGGTCGGCATCGCCTCGATGAACGCGCTCGCCGCGCTCTTCGAGAAGGCCGCGCCCAAGATCGACTCCAAGCCCGCGGATCTCCAGGCGACGGGCGGCCGGATCGTCTCGAGCAACGGCAAGAGCCTGTCGTGGAAGCAGGCCTGCGCGACGCTCGGCCAGCAGCCGGTGGTCGGCAACGGCGACCGCAAGGACGGCGACACGAAGGACGCCCAGGGCAAGGTCGTCGCCACGATGTCCAGCCAGGGCGTCGGCGGCGCGCAGTTCGCCGACGTGTCGGTCGACATCGAGACCGGCGAGGTCCGCGTGAACAAGATCGTCGCCGTGGCCGACTGCGGCATGGTGATGAACCGGCTGCTCTGCGAGAGCCAGGTCTTCGGCGGCGTGATCGGCGCGCTCAACTCCGCGCTCTTCGAGGAGCGGCGCCTCGACCCGAAGACCGGTCTCATGCTCAACCCCGACCTCGAGTGGTACAAGCTCGCTGGGCACACCGACATCCCGGACATCGAGGTGCACCTGCTGGACTACCCGGAGCGCGGCGTGATCGGCATCGGCGAGCCGCCGTACATCCCGGGCGCGGCGGCGATCGCCAACGCGGTGACCAACGCCGTCGGCGTGCGCGTGGGGGACCTTCCGTTCACCCCGCGCCTGATCCTGGACGCCCTGGCGAAGAAATAAGGGGAGCCCCATGAAAGCGTTCACCTACAAGAGCGCCAAGAGCGAGGAGGAGGCCGTCAAGGCCCTCGGGCCCGGCGCGCTCCCGCTCGCCGGCGGCACGACGCTCCTGAACCTGATGAAGGACCGGGTGGTCGAGCCGGAGGTGCTCGTCAACCTGAAGTCGATCAAGGGCTTCGACCGGATCGAGGCGGTGAGCGAGGGCCTGCGCATCGGCGCCGGCGTGACGCTAGCCGCGCTGCTCGAGAACCCGGTGGTGGCCAAGCAGTACCCGGCCATCGCCCAGGCGCTCGAGACCGTCGCCACGCCCCAGATCCGCAACATGGCGACGATCGGCGGCAACCTCTGCACGCGGCCGCCCTGCTGGTACTTCAGCCACGACCTCTTCGCCTGCGCCAAGCGGGGCAACGCGAACACCTGCCCGGCGCGGGAAGGGGAGAACGAGTTCAGCGCGATCTTCGCCAACGAGGGTCCCTGCGTGGCGGTCCACGGGTCGAGCGCCGCGCCGGCCTTCATCGCCTTCGGCGGCTCGGTCCGCATCGCGGGTCCCAACGGCGCCCGCGACCTGCCGCTCGAGAAGTTCTTCGCCCTGCACAAGGACAACGTCCTCAAGGAGAACGTGCTCGCGAACAACGAGATCGTGACCCACGTCTCGATCGGCAAGGGAAATCCCAAGAGCGCGACCTACGTCGTGCTGCAGAAGGAGTCGCACGACTGGCCGGTCGGGCTGGCGTCGGTGGTCCTCCAGATGAACGGGGACACCTGCGCGTCGGCGAAGATCGTCCTCGGCGCCGTCGCGCCGATCCCCTGGCGCGCGGCTGCGGCCGAGGCGGCGCTGGCCGGGAAGAAGATCACGATGGAGTCGGCCTCCGCGGCCGCCGAGGCCGCCGTCAAGGGCGCGGCCCCGCTGTCCCAGAACGGCTACAAGGTCCAGACGAGCCGGGCCGCCGTGAAGCGCGCCATCCTGCTGGCGGCGGAAGCGAAGTAGGAGGAGGAAGACATGGCCAACGAACCCGAAGCCCCGGCGCCCTGCCTGAACCTGCGCTCCAAGGACATGTACTACAAGCATCCCACGCAGGCCGACGCGGAGCAGGCGGCGCTGGTGGCGAAGCTCTACGGCACGGTCGACACCAAGGCCTACTGGTGCCACTGCACCCAGGCGGGGCGCGGGCCCGACGACCGGCCGGTGACCAAGGACGAGTGCAGCCGGACGGGCCGGAAGTGCTACCTCGGCCTGCACAACCTGGTCTGACGTGCCGGTCGCCCTTGATTCGGCGCGGCCGCGAGGTCACAATGTTGAGGCGTTTTGAGGAGGACGGACGTCGTATGAAGCACGGAAAGATTCTGGCGGGCCTGGCGATCCTGGCGCTGGCGGCCGGCACGGTCCTGGCCGACGGCGACCGGAAGGAGATCCGCGGCGACTACGTCGAGGCGCGCACCTGCGCCGTCTGGATCGGCTCCTGCTTCGCGAACGGCGAAGTCAACCTCACGGGCAAGAACGCCGTCGTCGGCTGGTCCGTGAAGGAAGGCGCCTGGGACGGCGTCGCGCTCGACGGCCTCAAGATCGTCGCCGTGCTGAACGCCGAGGGCACGCTGCACACGAAGTACGAGGGCAAGGTGTTCGCGGTCGCGTACGTCGACAAGAAGGCGACCGACCGCCAGGCCGAGGCGCTCGTCGCGATGGCCAAGGCGCTCGCGCCCGATCACCTGGCCGACATCCGGAAGATCAGCCGGAAGGGGATCGACTTTTCCCGGAAGGGCATCGAGGCGACCCTGACGGTGGAGAAGGAAGTGCAGGTCAGGACCGCGGCGATCTGCGAGTGCGAGAACTCCTCCTGTCACGCGTATCTCTTCTATCCGGCGTTCAGCAAGGCGGCCGAGGTCGAGTCCGCGAAGTTGCTCGCCCATTCGTACCAGGGCGACACGCTCGGCGTGCGCTGGAGCGATCCGGAGCGGCAGAGCGCGATGGTCGGCAGCTTCGCCAGGTAAGCCGCGGAACAATTCGATCCAGGGAGCGTATAGACCCCGGATGAGATTCCTCACTCTCTTCAGTCTGCTGCTGCCGGCCGCGGACTTCGCGGTCGAGCCCCTGAAGGATGGGGCGCCCGCCGAGATCGCGGAGGCGATCCGGAAGGAGATGGCGCCGGCGGGCAGCCGGGTCCTGCGCGGCGGGAAGCCCTTCGTCGACTTCTGGTTCCGCAACGCCGTGCCGACCTCCGACCCCGTCAAGGGACTCGGGATCCTCTATCCGACGCTCAGGCACGGGACGCTGGTCGGGGTCGCGCGCTTCAACGGAGGCGCGGCGGACTTCAAGGGCCAGAAATTCCCCGCCGGCGTCTACACGATGCGCTACGCGATCCAGCCTGAGGACGGCGACCACAAGGGCACGGCGGAGTCGCGGGACTTCCTGCTCCTCAGCCAGGCCGCGGCCGACGCCACGCCGGACACCCTCGAGGTCAAGGAACTGAACAAGCTCTCCGCGAAGGTGAACGGCAAGAAGCATCCGGCCGTGCTGTGGCTGGTCGGCGGGCAGGGGGGGACTCTTCCGCGCGTCATCTACGACGAGACGGCGGAGCGGGCGGTTTTCGAAGCCGAGGCCTCCGCGGGCGGCAAGCCGCTCCGCTTTTCGATCGTCATCGTCGGAAAGGCCGCGGAGTAGCCCGATGGGCCGCGCCTGCCTCTTCCTCCTCCTGCTCCTCGCCCGGAACGACGCCGCCGATTTCACGGGATTGACCTGGATCGACGAGCGGCCCGACCTCAAGGGCAAGGTGACCCTGGTCCGCTGGTGGACGAACGGCTGCGCCCTCTGCTCGACGTCGGCGCCAGCGCTCACGGAGCTCGGCAAGAAGGCGGCGGTCGTCGCGGTCTACCATCCCAAGCCGCCGCGCGATGTCCCCGCCGAGGACGTGCGGGCCTTCGCCAAACAGATCGGCATGCCCGGCGCGCTCGCCGTCGACCGCGACTGGAAGGTGCTCGACCGCTGGATGGCGCCGGGGAAAAGGTCGTTCACCTCGCTCACCTTCGTCCTCGACCGGAAGGGGAAGATCCGCCACGTCCACCCCGGCGGCGCGATCGATCCCGAAGCGGCGAAAGAACTCTCCCAACAGATCGACGCCCTCCTTGCCGAAAAGGAGTAAGGGCGCTCCGCTGGGGGGGGCGCCCGGCTGGAGGCAGCCCGAGGTGATCTACCGCAGGCCGACCGTCTACATCCCGCCCTACAACTACTGCGACCGCCGCTGCGACTCCTGCGCCGTCGACAAGACGCGCTGCCTCCTCTACCAGACCGAGATGGACGAGCGGCTTCACCGCGAGATCGACGGGCTGGGCGAACCGTCGGCCGAGGAGATGGTCGGCCGCATCGTCGAGGACGCCCGCAAGGCCCTCCGCATGGTCGAAGAGCAGGTGCGCGGCATGGGCCTCGACCCCGGAACGCTGGCGCGCGAGACCGAGGTCGCGCCGCCGCGCCCGAAGAGCGACGATCCGATCGTCGAGGAGGCGACCCTCGCGGCCAAGGCGGTCGCGGCCTTCGTGCGCGAGCACGGCGCCGACCACCCGCGGGAGGCCCAGCTGCTGCGCCGCTGCCTGGCGCTCGTTTCGCCGAAGCTCGGCCGCGCGACGATGGAGACCGGGGACGAGGTCGAGGAGGCCGACGCGATCCTCCAGGCCCAGGTGGCCCACCGGGCGCTCGCGGCCGTCGCCGCGTCGCTCGAGACGATCCGCAAGCGCCGGCCCGAACTCGGCGACCAGATGCTCGACCTGCTGGCCTTCATGAAGCGGCTCCGCGGCGACATCGAGCAGCGCTGGCTGTCGAAGCCGAGCGCGCTGCTGGAGCCGGTCGAGGGCGACGCCTGGTGGGGCCCGCTCCGCGACATCACGCCCACGCTCCGCCACTTCCGGCGCTGAGCGCGCGCGGACTCCCGATTCACCTTTCCATGTTCACGTTTTCCCTCGCCTCCGGTTCAATTTCTTGACACCTTCCGGCTCCGGCCCTAAGATCCCGCCCGCACACATCACGACCGGGGCATGGGGTTCGTCATGGGGCCTCCGCTCTCACGCGCGCGAATCTCCTAAAGGATCCCGGGGCCGGGGCGATAGGCGGAAAAAGGGAGGGAATGGTCATGAGAGGGATAGGGACGCCGGTTCTCCTTCTTGCCCTGGCGTCGGCGGCCTCTGCGCAGGATCAGCAGCTGGGCGCGCGGACCAAGGCGATGGGGGGCAGCTACACCGCGTTCGAGGACGATCCCGTGTCCGTCTGGCTCAACCCCGCGGGGATCGCGACCCAGCCGGACCAGGGCTCGATCTCCTACCAGACCTACACCGCGTACCCCACCGCCACCAAGGCGGGGCCGGCCGGCACCACGAGCTTCTCGGTCAAGCCGGAGATCACGCTGGCCGAGCCCGTCATGCTGCCGTCTTATCTCGGCTTCGTCTTCCAGCTCGGGGACGCCGACAACCCCATGGCGCTCGGGTTCTGCTTCGCGAGGCCCTACCTGCTCGACTACGCCATGGACCAGATCACCTCCTCCTCGCAGACCCAGTTCGAGCCGCGGAACGAGGTGAAGGAGTCCCTGTCGCGCTTCCGCATCGCCTTCGCGAACGACTTCCTGCTGAAGGCGAAGGGGACGGGCGGGGTCTTCACCCACGCCGCCGTCGGCCTCGGCCTCGACGTGGGCTACGAGAGCTGGGAGTTCAGCACGCCGACCTCCGACAAGCGCGACTCCAGCGTCGCCCTCGGCATCGGCGCGGGCCTCCTGATCGGCCTCTACGACAACATGGACACCTTCAAGGCGAACCTGGGCTTCGCCTATCAGAGCGCGATCCACTACAAGTTCGGCATCGATCCCGCGCTGCTGCCCGCCTTCGACATGCCCGCGCAGATGAACGTGGGCATCACGTTCTACCTGCTCGAGAAGCTGCCGCTCCGCGCGACGATCGACCTCCAGTTCATCCAGTGGAAGGACACGGCCCGGGCGCCCCAGTTCGCCAACCAGCCCGGCTTCGAGAACGTGCTGAACTACTCCGTCGGCTTCGAGTACCGCATCACGACGGGCGGAAAGATCGTGCTCTACCCGCGGGTGGGCTACCGCCGCTTCGACGCCCCCTGGGCCGACCGGAACAACCTGCCGGCGACCGGATCCTACAAGCTCGTGCTCGACACGAAGGGCGAGGCCTTCAACATCTTCACGTTCGGCGT
>JACQFK010000305.1 GCA_016200125.1 Planctomycetota bacterium | reverse complement strand
GACCGTGTCGTGGTCGGTGACGGCGATCACGTGGACCCCCGCCTGCTTCGCGAGGCGGATCAGCTCCCGCGGCGGCGTGCGGCCGTCCGAGCGGGTCGTGTGCGTGTGCAGGTCGACGATCAAGCCCATGAATGAAAAAATCCCCGGCCCCTCGCGGGACCGGGGATTCTCCAGAAGTTCACGAAGACTATTTGACCTTCTCGAAGAACTTGGACGCCTCCTTGGGGTTGATGGTGTCCTTGCCCTTCGACCAGTTCGCGGGGCAGACCTCGCCGGTCTTGGCCGCCTGCTGGGCCGCGTCGAGCGTCCGCAGGATCTCGTCCACGTTGCGGCCGACGTTGAAGAAATTCACCGTCTCGCTCTGCACGAGGCCTTCCGGGTTGATCAGGAACACGCCGCGGAGCGCGATGCCCTTCGCCTCGTCGAGCACGCCGTAGTCGCGGGCGATGCTCTTGGTGACGTCGGCGAGGATGGGATAATCGGCGCCGGCGATGCCGCCCTTGTTCCGGGGCGTGTTGTACCAGGCCAGGTGGGAATACTGGCTGTCGATCGACACGCCGACGACCTCGGCGCCGCGCGACTGGAAGTCGGCGATGCGGTCGGCGAAGCCGTTGATCTCGGTCGGGCACACGAAGGTGAAGTCGAGCGGATAGAAGAAGAGCACGACCCACTTGCCCTTGTAGTCGTCGAGGGAGACGTCGGGCTTGATGGCCCCCTTCACGATCGCCGCGCTCTTGAACTTCGGCGCGGGCTTTCCGACGAGCGTCGCCATGGATTCCTCCTTATTCGATTCCGTTACGGTTTCAACCTGATCACGGGTTAACGCGCGAGAACACTTGCCCCTTCCCGCCGATCCTCAGATCGGCTTGGGCCGGCGGATGAGGTCCAGGAACTCCTCCCGGGTCTTGGAATCGCTGCGGAAGCGCCCCTGCATGGAACTGGTCACCATGTGGGCGTTGCCCTTCTCCACGCCGCGCATCATGACGCAGAGGTGTAGCGCCTCGATGACGACGCCCACCCCCTTGGGCTTCACGGCCGTCTCGATCGCCTTGGCGATCTGGGTGGTCAGCTTCTCCTGGATCTGGAGCCGGCGCGAGAAGACCTCGACCACGCGCGGGATCTTGGACAGGCCGACCACCTTCTTGTCGGGCAGGTACGCCACATGGACCTTGCCGAAGAAAGGCAGGAGGTGGTGCTCGCACATCGAGAAGACGTCGATGTCCTTGATGATCACCATCTCGTCATAGTCGCTGGCGTCGAAGACGGCGCTCTTGAGGATCTCGGCGGCGTCCTGCTTGTAGCCCTTGGTGAAGTGCTGGAAGGCCTTCTCGACCCGAAGGGGGGTCTTGAGAAGCCCCTCCCGGGTCGGATCCTCCCCGAGCAGCTTGAGGATCTCGGTGACGTGATCGCGCAATTCGAGCCGCGCGAGGGTGGCCTTTTCGGTCATGGGGTCCTGATTATAGGCCCCCGGTCCCTCAAGTCAAGGCAGATCAAAGACCAGATCGGTCCTGTATTAGCGCCTCCGCAGGGCGGCCAGGACCACCAGGACCTCGAGCCCCGTCAGGCCGCAGCCGCTCCCGCCGCCGCCCGCCTTCTTGGGCGCGGGCCCGCCGGCCGGAGGGGGGACCACAGGCGGCGGAGGCGCCGACCCGCCCAGCGTCGACGCCACGTCCACCTTGAACGGGGCCCCGTTGCCGTTGGCGGGACCGTCCACCGAGAGCGCATCCAGCAGGATCGAATCGTCGACGCCCGGCTGGCCGAGCCGGAAGATCGAGAAGCCCTTCAGGCCGAGCGAGCGGCCGTGCTTGATGAAGCGCACCAGCGCGGGAGCGTCGAAATTGGAGTCCTCGAAAAACGGCACGGGCGCCATCCAGCCCAGCCCGATGAACGCCCGGTCGGCTCCGACCCCCTGGAACGCGAGGAAGCTCTTCCACAGATCCGCCTCGTTCCGCCAGGTCGCGTCGACGCTCGTGTACTGCATGCTGCAGACCGCGTCCAAGTGGCCCGCCTTCAGCCACGCGGGCGGATCCTGCTGGTAGCTGAAAAAACTGGGGCCGAGCAGCCAGTTGGCGTTGTTCCCCGGCTCGTTCGCCCTGCGGACGTAGTAGTTGTTCGAGTCCGCGGCGTACCAGTCGCGGTACCACGGCGGCACGTCTCCCTCCCAGGTCGGCTTCCACCCTCGATAGGTGATGGCCGCGGCATTGAAGATCGCGGCCGTCAGCGGCATCCCGGGATGGACGGACTTCAGCGCTTCGTGGATCGTGCGCACCGTCTCCGCGACGCCGTTGATTTTAGCGGCGTTGCAGGCCTCCCAGGTGGAGTAGCGGATGTAGTCGAGATGGACGCCGTCGAGCGCCGGGTAGGCGGCGAGCATCGCCAGGACCCACTGCTTCTGCAGGTCGCGCTCGCCGGCCGAGGTGAAGTCGGCGGGCGTCGACTCGCCCTGCCGCTTGAAGTTCTGGAACCAGGCGTAGACGTTCAGCCCCGCCGCTTTCGCGTCGGCGATCAGCGCGCCGAAGGCGGCCGGATCGCTGGTCCCGTAGTTCCCGTTGAGCGGCGGGACCGTAAGAAAGATCGTATTCAGGTGGCCTCGCCGGAATTTGGCGACGATGTCCGTGCGCTGCGCCGGCGTGTCGAAGGTGTCCGCCGACAGCCATCCGCCCCGCATCTCCGGGGTGCCGGGATCCTGGGCCGAAAGCGCCAGCCCAAGACAGAGTATCTCTGTCATCATGAGGGAGCCTCCTTCAACGAACCGGCGTCAGCGCCGGCGCAGGTACAGGTACTCGATCATCTCGGCGAGGATCTTCGCGTAGACCTCGAAGTCCTCGTCGCGTCTGCCGAATCCGGGATTCAGGAAGAACGCCGCGGCGCAGCGCGCGTTCCGCGGCGACATGTACCCCTCGATCCGCGCGTCCGCCTCGGCGAACGAGAAGGCCCGCTTCGCGCCCTTGTAGTCGTAGCTGTCGTCGACGCCCTGGAAGCGCATCTCCAGCCGCGTCGCGGGCTTGTGCTTCTCGAGGAGCTGGGCGTAGACCGCCTTGAGCCCCGCGATCGTCCTCCGGTCCCAGCCCGCGGACGCCACCTCGCACACGTCGAGGTCGTTCAGGTAGTGGTTCCGGAACTGGACGATCATCGGCAGCGGCTGGCGCGGCGCGACGCCCGCGGCCTGCCGCGCGTGGTCGAGATAGTCGGCCGTCGCCTTCCGCGCGCGATCGGAGAACGCTTCCGGCCCCAGGGAGCCGTCGCCGCGGACCTCGGCTTCCATGCCCCGATCGACGTTGATCCAGACCTTCCTCGGAAGGTCGCGAAAGGAGTGTCCCAGGGCCAGACCGACGTCCATTCCCTCGGCGGTCGCCTTCGCCAGCCGCCCCGACTCCGCCT
>JACQFK010000304.1 GCA_016200125.1 Planctomycetota bacterium | reverse complement strand
GCCGCCGGCGGCCGGACCTTCGTCGCGACAGAGCACGTCCAGGGGATGTCCCTCGCGACGGCGCCGCGCAACGACCGCGGCCGGCGGGCGCTCGCGATCCGGGAGGCCGCGGAAGCCGTGGCCGCTCTCCATGCACGGGGCCTCTTCCACGGCGCGCTGTCGCTCGAGACGATCCTGCTGGACGACCGGGATGCCGTCCGCGTCGTCGGATGGGGGCCGGGCCGCGACGACGTCCGCGCCCTGGGAGCGGCGCTCTTCGAGATTCTCAGCGACCGCCCGGCGCCGGCGACCGGCGTCCCGAAGACCTGGCCGAAGCGGCTCGACGGGGCGCTGAGGTCAATCCTCACGAAGGCGCTGTCGGGCCGAACCCCGACCGCCGCCGGGTTCGCCCGGGACCTGCAGCGCGCGCTGCGTTAATTCCAGGGTTCGTCCGCGGTCGGGCCGTAGATCGAGGGGACCTTGGCGTCGGCCATCCGCAGGTAGATCGAGAACTGCCCGCGGTGATGGATCTGGTCGCAAAGGAAGAGCCAGGCCAGCGAGAGCTTCGGCAGGTCGCCGATCGCCTTGGGTCCGACCATGAACTTGGTCTTCTGCCCCAGCTGCTCGTCGCTCATGCCCTTGACGATCCCGACGACCTTCCGGTAGCCCTGCTCGAAGGCGCCGAGAATCTCCCCCATCGTGGCGGGGGCCGGTGGCGGAGCGAAGGGCTTCGAGAAGTCGAAGCCGGTCGTGAGGGCCGTCATCGTCGCACCCTGCTCGACCACGAACATCCAGGCGAGTTCGCGGGCGGTCTTGCACTTGGCGTGGGGCTTGAGGTCGAGCTTGTCCGCCGGATACGCGTTCAGGAGCCGCACCGTGATCGGATATTCCTTCTCATACGCGGACAGGAAGGCCTGCGCCGCGCCGGACGACGGCTTTTTCGCCGCCGGCTTCGGCTTCGCCTTGGGCTTCGACCTCGCGGGTTTCTTCGCCATGGTCTCCTCCTGGATCAGGGGGCTTCTCCGGATGGGCCGGGAGCCGGCTCGGGTTTCGGAATCCGCAGGGTCAGGGCCAGGATGCCGCAGAGCATGACCCGCGGAGAGGGCTCCCTGAGCCCTTCATTTAGCCCGCGGGGCCGGGTGAGGTCAACGCATTCCGCCCGCTACTTCTTGTCCACCACCTTGATCCGGAACTCGTTCGAGTTGCCGCCGATCTCGGGGTGGTACATGTTGAAGACCTGCGAGGGCAGCGCGTGGAAGTCGCCGGGCGTCTCCGCGCGCATGCGGTAGCTCGCCGTGTGCTGCCCGTGCCACAGGTGCTTCATCGCGATCGACACCTTCTGGTCGTGGAACTCCTTGCGGCTGTACCAGTAGTTCCAGTGCCAGCCGTAGTGGCCGTAGTACTCGCGGATGGGCTCGAAGCCGCTGGGGAGCGGGTCGTCCATCATCAGCCATTCGTAGTCGCGGTCGGCGTCGATCCGGAGCATCACCTCGATCTCGTCGCCGCTCGTCACGGTGGCGCCGCTCTCGAGCTTCCGGAGGATCTGCTTCCCGTTCTCCCGCACCACGCGGGAGAAGGTCCGTTCGACCCGGATGCCGCCCTGCGAGGCCGGCATGTCCTCGGCCTGGGCGTAGTACTTCGCGTACACGGAGTAGATCGGCGACCCGTTGCCCGTCTTCTCGATCGTCACCGTGTTCTCTCCCGCGTTCAGCTGCGACGCGGAGAACTTCCTCATGCCGTCGAACTTCTGCCAGTTGTCCTTCGTGATGCGCTCCGAGAAGACCCTGTCCCCGTTCAGCGAGAGCGTGACGGTCATGTCCGGGTTCAGGTCCCCCGTCAGCGCCAGGTAGTCCACGAACGCGTAGACCACCATCGCCGTCTGCTTGGTCGAGGCCCAGTAGTTGCCCTGCCGGGCGCGGGAGAGCCAGGCGACGAGCTTCGGCACGAGCTCGTGCTTCGGCTCGCAGGCGATGAAGGCGCGCAGCGCGGCGGCGGAGACCTCGATGTGGTGGTCCATCCAGCCGCCCTTGGTCCCGCCCTCGAAGTGGGCCGAGCCGCCGACGACCTGGGCGTCCTTCGCGAGGGACTCCAGGACCTCCTGCGTCCGCATGCCGTCCTTCTTCAGCACCATCGCGAGCAGCGCCTTGGAGTAGTCGTTGAGCTCGCCCAGCTTGTCGGTGAGGCGGGCGCGGACGACGTCGTCCTTCTGCCCCGCCATGCGCAGCGCGTAGAGCAGGTAGGCCTGGGTGTTTGCGTCCGGCTCGGCCGCGAGGTGGTTGTGCAGCGCCTGGAGGCCGCGCGAGAAGACCTCGTGCGCGACCCCGTGGTCGCTCTCGCGCGCCAGGGCGAGCCCCGTCATGACGTAGGCCGTCGTCCACGCGTTCGACTTGTCGTGCTGCCACCAGCCCCAGCCGCCGTCCTGCTGCTGGAAGTTGTAAAGCCGCTGGAGCCCGGCCGCCACCATCGCCGGGATCTCGACCTTGAGCTCCGGCTTCTCGATCCCCAGCTTCTGGAGCGCCTGGCTCACCACCACGGTGGGCAGGAAGCGCGACATCGTCTGCTCCACGCAGCCGTAGGGATAGCCCGCGAGGTACTCGAGGGCGTCGAGCACCATCGCCGCGTGCGTCGGCGAGACGCAGATCAGCATCTCCGTGCCGCCCTTCACCGTGCCCGCGGGGATCACGATCTTCTCGGTCACCTTGTCGGTGACCACGCCCGCCCGCGAATCCCACTTCATCGCGCCGTGGGCGAGCACCGGGATCACCAGCTGCATCGCGTCGGAGTCCAGGTCGGAGAGCGCTTTCACCGTAATCTTGGCCCGGCCCGCGGCCTGGATCTTCGCCTTCAAGTCGATCCGCTTCTGGCCCTCGGGGGCGACCTTGACGAGCATCTCCCTGTCGCCCGAGACCTCGATGCCCTCGGCGGCGAACTCGACCTTCACTTCCTTCTCCCCCTCGAGGTAGTTGTGCACGATGGCGGAGATCACCGTCTCGTCGTTCTGGGTGAAGAAGCGCGGCGTCTCGAGCCGCACGATCATCTCCTTGCGGCTCACGACCGAGCCGGTCTGCTGGCCGAAGCGCGAGTCGGCCGTCACGGCGCGGGCCGTGGCCTTCCAGGTGGTCAGGTTGTCGGGGATGTCGACCTCGACGACCGCATGGCCCTGCGCGTCGGTGGTCACGCTGCGCCAGACCATCGTGTCGGCGAAGTTCGAGCGGATCTCCGTGGCGGCGTAGGCCGCGCCGCCGTCCTTGCGCTTGTTCCCGGCCCCGTCCCTCTCCATGGCCGCCTTGGCCGCGGGCGCGGCCGGCTTGGCGGCGTCCATCGCGCGCCCCTCGGCGTGGAAGCCGCCGCTCTGGGCGGCGCCCAGTTCCTTCTTCTCGTCGGCCCGCCCGTAGTCGTAGTACTGCAGCGAGTTGGAGGTCGCCACCTCGATGCCCCGGCGGTGGATGAAGTGCTTGCGGATGTCGGCCGCGTACTCGTCCTGAAGCGCGTAGATCGAATCGTCCACCACGCCGAAGGCGACCTCCGCCGCCACGGGCTTGCCGTCGGCGCCCGTGGTCGTGATCTCGTAGCGCGCCTTGTTGCGCGGGCGGTACTGCGCCTTGTCGGGGCGGATCTCGACCTTGACGAACTTCTCCGACGGGTTGACCACGATCATCTTCTGCCGCTGCATGAAGGCGTTCTCCTTGATCGCCGTCACGCTGATGTAGACGTTGGGCGCGAAGTGCGCCTGGTCGATCTTGAAATCGATCATCTTCGTGTGGCCCTTGAGCGAGACCACCTGGTGCTGGTGGATCTCCTTGCCCTCCACCGTGAAGAGGAAGCTGACGTTCTTGAACTGGCTGGTGACCAGGACATGGGCCGTGTCGCCGACGTCGTAGGTCTTCTTGTCGAGGATCAGGTCGATGCCGTTCAGGTTCACCGTGTCGCCGTACCAGCTGTCGCCGCAGAGCCAGACCCAGTGCTCGGTCGTGACCTTGTTGCCCTTGCGGTCCTCGGATTCGGCGACGAGCCAGAGGTAGCCGCCCTCCCGCTCGGGCGTAAAGTTGAACTCCGCGATGCCCTGGTCGTCCGTCTTGGACGTCGCCTCGAAGAGGAAGGTGTCGTCGTGGCGGCCGTTGGCCCAGCGGCGGTCGTAGCCCTTCACCGTGATCTTCTGGTCGCCCACGATCTTGTCGTCGGCCGTCGTGGCCCGCACGCGGGCGTTGATCCGGTCGCCCGGCTTGTACACGTACTTGTTCAGCGACATCGCCAGGCCGAACTCGGCCCGCGTCGCCTTGCAGCTGCCGCCGCCCTCGACCACGCGGCGCGACAGGTCCGTCACCTGCGCGTGCAGGTCGTAGACGGCGTCGTGGTCCCACTTCTGGGAGGTGAAGCGGACGACCACCTTGCCTTCGGCGTCCGTCTTCCCGGTCCCCTGGAGGACCTGCTCGCCGGCGTCGCGGTGGACCCGGCCGCGGCGGCCCTTGCCCTCGTAGATCTCGTCGCCGCCGTTCTCGTCCTCGACATACCAGTCATAGTAGAAGTCCCAGCAGCGCCAATAATACCAGTAGCCGCGCCGGGTGATGGTCCAGGACACCTCGGCGTCCGTCACCGGCGAGCCGAAGTAGTACTTCGCGTCGATCGTCGCCTCGACGTCGTCGCCCTGGAGGACCGTCTTCTTCTTGAAGCCGACGTCGACCTTGTACTCGGGCTTCCGGTACTCGTCCACGCGGAAGCGCACGCCGTTCCAGGCCTCGTTGCCCCAGCGGCCCATCCACTGCCAGTTCCACTGGTGGAGGTTGGCGTCCTCCTTCTCCCCCCGAGTCAGGATCGTGTACTCGCCCAGCGACGGCTCGTCCCCGAGCACGAGCTCTCCGGAGGTCGACCCGAAATCACCGACGGTGTGGGGCTTCTCGTACACCTTGTTGCCCTTGGGGTCGCGGATCTCGACGATGAGCTTCTCGCCCGGCTTGACGAGCAGCTTCTGCCCCAGCTCGCTGCGGTGCACGACCCGGAACTGGACCGTCTGGTGGGGCCGGTAGATGGGCCGGTCGGTCGTGACGTAGATCAGCGGATGCTCGCCCTGCTGCCCGCCGTAGTAGGACTCGGTGGTGACCAGCTCGGTCCCCTTCACGCCGATCACGACCCCGCCCTGGAAGTTGTCCGAGACGAAGAGGCCGTTCGCGTCGGTGACGCCCGTGAGCGGCTTCTGGGCGTGGAGCGTGCGGATCGTCATGCCCTCGACGGGCTTCGACGTCCCGCGGTCCTGCGCGAAGCAGAGCAGCTTCCCCGCGGAGGACTTCGTGATCATGCCGTACTGGGAGACGAAGAGCGTGACGGACATGACGACGCCGTCGTGCTCGCCCTGGACGAGATAGACGCCGCTCTCGGTGGAGGGCACCTTGACCTGCTCGTTGCGCCAGTAGTTGTTCTTCTCGTAGGTGTAGGTCGCCGTCCACTCCTTCAGTTCGCGGCGCCCCTCCTTGCCGACCTTGGCGATGGCGTCGCGGAGATTCTGGCCGTCGGCCTTGCCGAGCTGCTCGAGGACCGAGTCGAACTTGATGTGGACGGCGCGGAAGAGGATCTTGTCGATCTTCGCCAGCTGGACGTGGACCAGGGGCTCCTGCCCGGTGGTGTAGGACTGGTTCACGTGCATGTAGAAGTATTTGCCCTCGACGCCCCAGGACTGCTGGATCGCGTTCGTGCGGGTCGCCGCGTCCGGCGCCTCCTTGGCGATCTTGCGGTACTCCTCGATCGCCTTGTCGCGGAGGTTCTGGTTCTGCCAGGTCTGCGCGATCTGGAAGCGGTAGTTCCAGTAATTGGGGCTCTTGGGGAACTTCTCGCAGGCCTTCGCGTACCAGTCCCGCGAGGTCGCGTACTGATGGCTGTACCAGTGGTGCAGGTTGCCCAGCTGGCTGTAGGCCTGCTCCGCGCTCTTCCCCTCCGGGAACTTCTCGAGGTAGGCCTTGAACGCGCGGTCGGACTCCTTCCAGTCCCCCTGGTTCATCCGGTTCTGGGCGTACTCGAAGAGCTTCTGCTCGTCGGCCGGCAGTTCCGTCCGCCTCTCCTGGAGCCGCGCGCCGTAGGACGGCAGCGCGAGCAGGAGGAAGGTCACCGCCAGGAAACCGGGCAGGGAGTGAGATTGGCGCGTCATATTGGATCCTCGATCTGGTAGAATCATACCCCTTGGACGCAGGAGGGGGAGCTCGAGTTCATGATCGAAGCATATTTCGACGGCCTCTGCGAGCCGAACCCCGGCGGCGTCGCGACCTACGGCTTCGTCGTCAGGCGCGACGGCAAGAAGATCCATGAGGGCCACGGGCTGGCGGGGACGCCGAAAACCCCGCAGGCCACCAATAACGTCGCCGAATACACCGGCCTCATCAAGGCGCTGGAATGGCTCGCTTCCCAGAAGACGGCCGGTTCCATCGTCGTGCGGGGCGACAGCGACCTCATCATCAAGCAGGTCAAGGGCGAATACAAGGTGAAGTCGGGCCTGCTCGCCCCGCTCCACCGCAAGGTGCAGGATCTGGCCGCGAAGCTGCCCGACGTGTCCTTCGAGTGGATCCGGCGGGAGCTGAACGCGGACGCCGACCGGCTGACCAACCTCGCTTACGCGGAGTACACCGGGCAGGCGATGAAGGCTCCGACCGCCGGCATCATGACGGTGGACCTCGTGATCGCGGCGCCGCCCGACCAGGTGACCCAGGCGCTGCGGAAGGCCGGATTGAAGGGAAATGTCGCCGCGGTGCCGGGCGCCTCGCGCGTCCAGGTGGATCTCCCCG
>JACQFK010000004.1 GCA_016200125.1 Planctomycetota bacterium | reverse complement strand
CGCGGGCGGGGCGCCGGACGCCTTCCCCCATGTCCACTACGCGCAGCTGGGCGGCTATCCGGTGCCCGCCGCGCGGAAGGGCCAGGAGGTGGCGGACGCGGGCTGTCCCTTCGCGCCCGGCGTCGCGGCGCGCACGAAGGCGATGATCGACGAAGGCCTGGCGGCCGCGCTCAAGATGCCCGTCGAGGAGGTCTGGTGGCGCACCGAAGACGAGATCGGATCGGTCATCGACCGCTCGCCGGAGGGCAAGGGCCATTTCGCGAAGTGCGAACGCTGCACGGTCGCGTTCCGGGCCTGGCTCAAGGAGCAGGGGGTCGCGTCCTCGGCGGAGGCCCGGCCCGCCGATCTGGGCGCCAAGGGGGAAGCGGCGTCGCCGATGACGTACTATACGGCGATGTTCGCCAACTACGCCTCGGCAAGGCTGTTCACTCCGCTCCGCGACGCGCTGGCGAAGGCGAACGAGGAGAAGCGGAAGAACCCGTCTCTCAAGCAGCCCTTCATCTACTCTTTCGCCCTGCGCGGGAACACCTTCCTGATGGGAGGCCACAGCCTCGACTTCTTCGACTTCTACCGCCATGCGGACAACGCGATGGTCTACGAGACCTCGAACCGCGACGCGCGGATCTGGGGCTGGGACAGCTACCTTTGCGACGTGGGCCGCGTCCTCTCGCCTCGGATGAAGACCGAGTTCGGCGTCTACGTGAAGCCGCACCGCGGGGGGCCGATCCAGCGGGCGCTGTCGGCGGCGAGCCGGGGGGCGAAGCTGATCTACTGGTACACCTACGGACCCGACTACGTGAAGGGCGACAGCTTCGCCGAGAGCGAACCGGCCCTCGAGGCGACCGCGCGGGCCGCGGCGATCCTCGGGAAGGCCGAAGACCTGCTCTACGGGTCCGCGTGGGCGACGGCGCCGGAGATCGCCGTGGTCAACCCGCGCTCCTCGGAGCTGTGGAACCGGTTCACGGGGCCGTCGCCCGCGCCGTTCGAGAACGCGAAGTGGATCTACACGGCGCTGGCGCACGCGCACCTCCCGGTCGACCCTCTCGACGAAGTCATGCTCGCGACGGAGGATCTCTCCCGCTACAAGGTGATCTACGTGAGATGGACGAACCTGACCGCGGCGGCGGCCGCGAAGCTGGCGGCCTGGGTGCAGGCGGGGGGGACGCTCTACACGAGCGGAGGCGGGCGCCGCTGTCGGCGATCGCGCCACTGCTGGGCCTGGACGGGCGGGGACCGGTCGAACTGTGGAGCAAGGTGCAGTCCTACGGCGCGACGACGCTCGAGGTGTATTCGGGTTCCGGCGCGGAGATCTCCGGTCCGGCGGGGAAGTTCGTCCCGGTCGTCGGTCGCGAGGGGCTCAAGGCGGCGGCAGGGACGGACGTCGTGGCGAAGTTCGCCGACGGCAGTCCCGCGCTGACGCGGCATGCCGCCGGCAAGGGCCAGGTCTGGGTGGCGGGATTTTTCCCCGGTCTCGAGTACAGTGCGGGGGTCCGCACGGACGAGTTCGACATGACGCGCGACTTCGACGCCGTCCGCCGCAGCTTCGTCACGGCGGCGGCGCTGGAGCGGGTGAAGCCGGTCGTCGACGCCTCAGGGCCGCTGGTCGAAGGGCTGCTGCTCCGGAACGAGGCGGGCAAGCGGGCGGTGACGCTGATGAACTGGGCCTACCGGGTGACGGCGAAGGGCGGCAGGAAGACCCTCAAGAGCGTGGTGCCCTTCAAGGATCTCAAGATCGCGATCCGGGGCGTGGGCGACGTGACCCAGGTGGCGTCGACTGTGCTCAATAAGCCGCTGGTGGTCGAGAAGACGGCAGACGGGATCTCAGTGCTGCTGCCGCTGCTCGACGAGGGCGACGTCCTCCGTCTCGAGTAGGCGCGGTCCGTCACAAAACAAACTGGTTGTTTTGTGACATGTCACGAAACAACCAGTTTGTTTTGTGACACGGTGTTGCTAGGGCAGGGCGAGCCGCCGGGCCAAAGACGGGTTCTTTGCCAGCCGCTCCTTGAACCGGTGCAGCGCCTGGCGGACCCGGGTGGTGCCGTCCAGTTCCAGGGCCCGGGCAATGGCCCGCGGCGATATTCCGCATTGCCTCGCACAATGCATGGCGACCGTCTTCGGATCTTCACCCCCCAGCCGGTCGGCATGCTCCTGAGCCTGTTCGAGGAGCCACTCGAACTGCTGGACGTGGACCTGCACCATCGTCATCCTGCCCGCCTGGAGCTTTGCAGGACGCCGGGCTTCCCGCCGAATCGCCTCCTGGAATTTCCTCCAGGCTACTTTGGGATTCGAATGAACAGTCCGCATTAACGGTGCGGAATGGACTTTGAAAGATCCGCCGGGCTGACCCACGAAACTGCGATAGCACGACCATGTGTAGTCTTCCGGGAGAAGGCAGAGCCCGCCTTTAACGGGATTCATGAAGACGTACGCGACGATTCCGAGGGTCAAGAAGGGGGTGGCCTGCCGGTAGGCGTGATAAGGCCCATCGAAGGCATGTCCCGACAACCCGTAGCGCTTGTTGTGATACAGGGAGTACATCTTGTTGAGGCGCTGCATGCAACCTCTCAATTCCAGAGAGCTTCCTCGCAGGACGAGATGATAGTGGTTGGTCATGAGCGCGAAGGCCCAGAGGGTGCAACCAGACTTTTTCAGAGAGTGGGCGAGGAAGACAAGGAACTGGCGGAAGTCCTGGTCGTCCCGGAACAGTTCGAGCCGTCGGGCTCCTCGGGCGAACACATGCCAGTCTGCGGTTCCGCAGTCGAATCGTCTCATTGCGCTGCCGCCGGTAGGGCGGCCCTCCACCCGGGGAGTGCGCTCAGAGGCCAAAAACTCGACAGGAAAAATGACGAATGTCACAAAACAAACGGTTTATTTTGTGACCTGTCACAAAAGAAACTGGTTGTTTTGTGACAAGGGCGGATCAGGTCAGCGGCAGCGGGAAAGCATCAGCAGGGCGGAGGCGGTGCCGTAGCTCTTGCCGATCTCGTGGCTGTCCACGAAGCTGCCGTCCCACTCGGGGATCGCCAGCAGGCGCTCGCGGAAGCGCTTCTGGGTCGCTTCGCGCGCGGGACCCGTCAGCGTCCGCGCCGCCTCGAGCGTGTGGAAGCCGGCGTGGAAGTAGAAAAAGCCGGCCAGGCGGCCGTCCGAGTGGTAGTCGCAGACGCGCACCGCCTCGAGACGGTCGACGAACTTCCAGTAGGCCTCGACGCCTGCCGCCACGTCGGCCGTCTGGAGCTTGCCGCACTCCTGGAGCGCCAGTTCGCAGATCGCGGTGCGGGACATCGAGCTCTTCTCGTTGTCCGGGGGCTGGCCGTCGCAGCGGTAGGTCTGCCGCCCGCCCGAGCCGCGGGTGGAGAGCAGCGCCTCCGCCGCCCGGCGGTACAGGGGGCCGGGCACGTCCGCGCCCGCCTTCTTCGCCGTCTCCAGCGCGTGGACGACGACGCCGGTGATGAACGGATTCGGATACTCGTGGGCCCAGAAGCCCTGCGAGTCCTGCATTGCCCCGACCCGCTGGACGATCCGGTTGAGCGTCGGGACGTCCTTCAGCATCGCGAAATAGTGGAGCCGGAACGCGTGGGCGTAGATCTCCTCGTTCCGGTCGGCGTTCAGCCGCTTGTCGTCCCGAAGGAGGGCGTCCGCCTTCTTGAGCGCGGCGTCGATGCGCTTCGGGTCGATGTTCCGCCATTCCGCCAGCGCCATCGCGGAGAGCGCCGTGACCGCCGTCCAGACGTTCGGGAGGATCTTCGCGTCGGGCCAGTATGAATAGCGCGAGTCGCGCCACTCGCCGCTCTCCCACTGGGCGTTCAGCAGGAACTCGACCGCGCGGCGCACCGCGGCGTCGGCGTCCGTCGCCGCCAGGCGCGTCGACGCCGGGAGACCCTCGAAGGGACGGTAGAAGAAGTCCTCGAAGTGGTGGACCAGCGGACCTTGCGGAAGCGTGTCCTCCCCGATCACCACGTTGGCGGCCGCCCTCCAGGCCCAGGGGGAGCCGGGATGCTTCTGCATCAGGACTTCGAGCCGGGGCTGCGGATTTTTGCGTCGTCGGACCAGCGGTCGAGCTTGAGGACCTCCTCGAACTTCCCGGCGCGCCTGAGCTGGACCGCCGGCTCCGCCGGCTCGTCCTTGAAGTCCGGGTTCTGCCGCAGCACGGCGACCAGCGCCGCGCGGAACCAGTCGGGATTGAAGGTCCGGATGTGGTCGATCTTGTGGACGATCTTGCCGTCGGCGGTCATGAAGATGAAGCCGGGCTCGACGAAGTCGAAGGGCTTCAGGTTCAGCTTCCGGCCCGTCTCCTCGTCGCAGCACATGCGCAGCGGCACGAAGTTCCTGTTGATCAGATCGACGACCCCCGGATCGGTGAAGGCCGTGGCCTTCATGTAGCGGTCCGTGAGCACCGCGCGGTACATGTGCAGCCCGTACATGCGGGGGCAATACCAGAGGATCAATCGGTTCTGTTTGCTCGCCGCTTCCCTGGCTTTCGCGAACAGCGCCACCCGGTCGGCCTTGTAGCTGGGCTGATGCGCCTCGGGGAACTGGGGATGGTGGCCCGCGGCCAGTTCCATGTCGATGAGCTCGACGCCGTCGCGGATCCAGGGAATCTGAGTGTCGCACTTCCGGGCGAGCTCCTGCTCCGGCGTCTGCGACAGCGCGAGCGCGAGGGCGGCGGCGATGATGATCATTTGTCCAGCGCCTCCAGTATCGAACGGCGGAGCGACTCGAAGCGGTCCGGATCCAGGTGGCCGTAGTCGATCCGGCCCGCGTCCTCCTCGGACGTCTTCTTGAAATCCCCGAGCAGCCCCAGCGCCTGGGCGATGCCGCCGCGCACGTCGTCGCGGGAGGCTTTCAGCTTCTGCAGGAGCAGGCGCAGCAGCTCCACGTCCTGCTCGCCGCGGCGGAGGCCCTTGAGCCGCAGCGTGGCGACCGCGCGCCGCTCCATTCCGGGCCTCGGCGGCAGTAGAAGCGCGGTGTCCTCCGGCTTCTCCCAGGCCTTCGCGGTGCCCAGCGTGAGCCAGGGCACCAGGCCGTCGGCCCCGTCGAGGTAGCACTGGATCGTCCAGGCGCGCGCCGCCTCGCCTCCGCCCCGGCTGATCGGCACGCCGCCGTAGATCCAGACCTCCTCGCCGCGGTTGAACACGAGCTCCGGATAGCGGCGGTAGGAGCCGGCGACGCAATCGACGCCGAGGACGCCGTCGAGATAGTCGCGCCGGCACTGCGGGCGCGAGAGGTCGGCGCGGAACTTGATGTTCACGTTCTTGACGTCCTTCAGCGCCTCCGCGGAGCGGCGCGCGAAGTAGCGGAGCGCGAGGTGGTCCTCGGCGGAGACGGGCTCGTAGAGCCGCCACCAGGCGCCCTCGTTCTCGTGGCGCTGGAAGCGGATGTCCGGCTTGTTGTTGAGGAAGACCTGGAACTGCGTGCGGGACCAGCCTTTCGACTCCGCGTGCTTTCCGAAGTCGCGGACGATG
>JACQFK010000298.1 GCA_016200125.1 Planctomycetota bacterium | reverse complement strand
AGCGGCAGGAACATGTCCTAGTTCAAATTGGCAACAATCGCGCCCGCACCCACGGTCGGATGATGGGCGAAGAACTTCGATCCCAGCAACCCTTCCTCCTCGGCAGTCACAGCCACGAAGAGCACCGAACGGCGCAATTGCTGATTCGATTCTTTGAGCAATGCGGCCACATCGAGCAACGACGCAACACCAGTCGCGTTGTCCATCGCGCCGTTGTAAATGGAGTCGCCCTTCACCGGCTGCCCT
This sequence comes from Planctomycetota bacterium, assembly GCA_016200125.1. The sequence continues at coordinate 4,390 of JACQFK010000298.1, read as the reverse complement.
TCGAAGGCGTTCCCGGTGGCGGTCCAGTCCTGGAGCGTCCCCGCCTCGAAGTCGAGGTTCAGCGTCCTGCCGTCGGCCCCGACGGGGGCGATCCCGCCGTCCGGGTCTTGGGCCGCGCCGGCGAGGAGAAGGGACGCGATGAGCAGGAGCCTCATGGAATGCCTCCGTGGGTAGTACGCCGGATCCGGATCCGGGTTCAATCTATAGGGGTGTACGCGGAAGGGCCATGAGAAAGAACGCAAAAGAATTGAGATAATTCACCGCTCCGGCGGGCCCTCTCCCAGTGAGCGTCGGGCGCCCACCGGGAGAGGTATGAGTTTTTTACTTGCCGTCCAGGGCGACCTGGGCCCAGAGGGCGTTGTCGCCGGAGACGGAGATCAGCTCCACGAGGACGCTCTTGCCGGCGAAGGGCGACAAATCGACGGAGACCTCGACCCAACCCTCTTTCGACGTCTCCGCGGAGATCGTCTTGGACTCCACGTCCTTCCCCTCGACCCGGACGACGAGGGTCCAGGCCTCGCCGGGCAGATGGCCCACGGTCGCCTTCACGACCGGGCCGCTCGCGGTCGCGTCGACCATGCGTCGAAGCGTCGGCTGCTTCGAGGTGCTCTCCTCGGTCGTCCGGAGCACGTTGTCCTTGCCGGCCACGCTCACGGTCTTCTGGAGCTCCGGCTTGCAGTTCATGAGCCGCCAGCCGCCGGCGACGGCTTCGACGGACTTGTTGCCGACGAGGCCGGGGTCGCGGTTGCCGCCCCCGTTCGGGACCGGGGCGCCGTTCGGCACCGGCTTGTGCGGATCGCCGGTCGCGACGTTGGGCAGCGGCTTGAGCGGCAGGGTGCCGCGGCGGAGAAAGAGGATCGCGAAACAGGTGTCCAGGTGGGCGCCGGTCGGGAACTTGTCGCTGCTGCTCCAGACGCCGTCCTTCTGCGTCGAAAGCAGATGGTTCGCCCCCTCGGGATACCACTCGTGGGCGCCGATCCGGTCGGTGCCGAAGAGCATGCCGACGCGCTCGAGGCCGTACAGGTAGTACAGGTAGGCGAAGCTCACCTTCTTGGGGTTCTTCGTCACGTCGAAGTTGGCGGCCAGCCAGGCGATGCCCTTGAGCACGTTGCCGTCCTGCTTGTAGTCGACCCCCATGTAGTAGTCGTAGATGCAGAGCGCGCCGACCGCGCCCACGGTCATGCTCCCGTAGCTGTTGTTGCTCACGCCGCCTTCGTTGGCGTCGCCGCCGCCGGTGTTGCCGTGGTCGTTATAGCCCCAGCCGCCGTCGGAGTTCTGGCTCTTGAGCCACCACTGCCGCGCCCGCTGCAGCACCGAGGGGTCGACGTCGATGTTCGCGTCGAGGCAGGCGCGCAGGCCGAGCGCCGCGTATTGCGAATTCGAGTTGTCGCCGTTCGGCGGACCGGGCTTGCGCTTGCGGATGGGAATCCTTGGGATCGTCGTGGTCTTCCCGGGCTTCCTGGGCTCGGCGGTGGTGGTTCCCGGCTTCGGGGCCGCGGGCTTGGAGGCGTCGGAGACCCCGGCGGGGGCCGGAGGCGCGTTCGGATCGGCGCCGCCGCCGGTCGCGACGTCGTCCGCCTTCTTCCGCTTCGGGATCTCGTAGGTCGTGGGGGGCGGCTCGGTGCTGGGCTCGCCGTAATCCCACTGGCCGTTCTCGCACTGGTTGTCGCAGAGGAACTGCGCGCACTGCGCGATCCGCTGCTGGTACTTCTTGGGGTTCAGCTTGCAGAGCGCCATCGCCATCAGCGCCGCGGTGTACGTGGACCCGATGATCTTCTGGTTGGGGTAGTCGACGAGGGGCTGGATCGCCGGATCGCCCTCGTTGTAGTAGCCGGAATGGAGCAGCGTCAGCAGGACCAGCTCGCCGGTGCACTGCAGGGCCTGCGGCTGGTTCCGCTGTCCGTGACCGAAGGTCCCCACCCCCTGCCCCGACTGCAGCAGGTACTTGCAGCCTTTCTGGATCGCGTCGTCGACCTTTTCCTGGTCGACCTTCGGATGAGCCGCAATGGGCTTGGGTTTTTCTTGAGCAGCGGCGGGAATCGCCAGGATCGCTGAAAGGAGGGTCGCGAGCCCCAGCTTCATACGGACCTCCCACTGCGGCTCGCCGTGCATAGTATACCCATATGCAGCATCAAAACAAAAATAAAACCGGGCGCGGCCGCCGTCGTATAATCCGGAGTCCGCGGGGAACTTAACGGGAAAGGGCCGGACCTCGATGAAACACGCCGCGATCGTCCTTCTGCTCGCGCTGCCGCAGCAGTCCGCGTCGTTCCAGATCACGGTCGACGCCGGAAAACACGACCGGAAGAACACGGTCGTGAGCCTGCCCGTGACCCTGCCGGCGGCCAGCGCGGGCGCGACCACCGCGATCCTCGAGGACGGCTCCGGGAAGACGCTGCAGGGCCAGATCGCCTCGGGCCGCGAGCTCCGCTTCATCCTGCCGGAGCTGAAGGCCGGACAGAGCGCGTCCTTCAAGGTCACCTTCATCCGCGAGGCGGACAAGCGGGACGAGATCTTCGCCTGGAACGACAGCGCGGGCGACTTCGCCGAGCTCTCGCTCGGAAAGCGGCCGCTGCTGCGCTACATGTACAAGCCGCTCGACGAGTCGAGCAAGGCGGCGCGCGACGAGACCTTCAAGATCTTCCACCATCTCTATGATCCCAAGGGCGAGCGCTTCGTCACGAAGGGCACGGGCGGCCTCTTCCCCCACCACCGGGGCATCTTCTACGGATTCAACAAGGTCACCTATGGCGAGAACAAGAAGTGCGACGTCTGGCATTGCACCGGCGACGCCTACCAGTCGCACGAGAAGTTCCTGCTCGCGGAGGCGGGACCGGTCTACGGCCGCCACCGGCTCGCGATCGCCTGGCACGGCGTGAAGAAGGAGGTCTTCGCGTCGGAGGAGCGCGACCTCACGGTCTACTCGCTCCCCGGCGGGACGCTCGTCGAATTCGTGTCGGAGGTCTCGCCCCTGATCGCGCCGGTCGTTCTGGACGGCGACCCGCAGCACGCGGGCTTCCATTTCCGCGCGTCGGCGGACGTCTCGGAGAAGACGAAGGGCCAGACCTACTACCTGCGGCCCGACGGCCAGGACAAGTTCGGCGCGACGCGCAACTGGCCCGGCCAGAAGACCCACGTCAACCTCCCCTGGGATGCCATGAGCTTCGTGGTCGCCGACACGCGCTACACGGTCGCCTACCTGGACCGTCCGGACAATCCCAAGGAGGCCCGCTTCAGCGAGCGCGACTACGGCCGCTTCGGCTCCTACTTCGAGAAGACGCTGCAGAAGGACGACCGGCTTTCGGTCCGCTACCGCGTCTGGTTGCAGGAGGGCGAGATGAAGGGCGAGGACGTCGCACGGCTGAGCGCGGACTTCCTCGATCCGCCCAAAGTGACGGTCAAGTAGGATGCGACGACTCGCTCCGCTGCTTCTCCTTCTGCTGGCCGCTTACGGGAAGGATCGCAAACCGAACGTCCTGCTCATCATCACGGACGACCAGGGCTACGGCGATCTCGGCTGCCACGGCAATCCGCAGATCCGCACGCCCCACCTCGACGCCTTAGCGAAGGAGAGCTTCCGTTTCGAGTCCTTCCACGTCTGTCCCGTCTGCTCGCCCACGCGATCGAGCCTCCTCACGGGCCGCTACAACTACCGCACCGGCGTGGTGGACACCTTCATCGGCCGATCGATGATGCATCCCGACGAGGTCACGATCGCGGAGAGCCTCGCCCCGGCCGGCTACCGGACGGGCATCTTCGGCAAGTGGCACCTGGGGGACAATTATCCGCTGCGCCCGCAGGACCAGGGCTTCCAGGACTGCGTGACGATCCGGGGCGGCGGCCTCGGCCAGCCCTCGGATCCTCCGGGCGGCGACCACTACACCGATCCGACGCTCTACAAGAACGGCAAGGCCTTCAAATCGAAGGGCTACTGCACGGACGTCTTCACCGACGCCACGATCGAGTTCATCACCGCGAACAAGGACAAGCCTTTCTTCGCCTACGTTCCGTTCAATGCGCCGCACGGTCCGCTCGAGGTGCCCGCCTCCCACCTCAAGCCCTACCAGGACGCCGGGCTCAAGGACGAAACCGCCCGGGTCTACGCGATGGTGTCGAACATCGACGACAACGTGGGCCGACTCCTGAAAACGCTCGAGACGCTCAAGCTCGACAAGGACACGATCGTGATCTTCATGACCGACAACGGGCCGCAGCAGGAACGCTTCAACGGCGGGATGCGCGGCCTCAAGGGATCGGTCTTCGAAGGCGGGATCCGCGTGCCCTTCTTCCTCCGCTGGCCCGGCCTGGGCGGGGAGCCGCGGGACGTCAAGACGCTGACGGGCCACATCGACGTGATGCCGACGCTGCTCGAGGCCTGCGGCGCGGCGCT
>JACQFK010000303.1 GCA_016200125.1 Planctomycetota bacterium | reverse complement strand
CTCGTCGTACCCTTCGGAGTCGGCGTAGCCGGCGACGTCGAGCCAGTGGCGGCCCCAGCGCTCGCCGTAGGCGGGGGAGGCGAGGAGGCGGTCGACCAGGCGGTCGTAGGCGTCGGGGGCGTCGTCGGCGAGGAAGGCGGCGACCTCGTCGGGCCGCGGGGGAAGGCCGGTCAGGGTGAAGGTCGCGCGGCGGAGGAGGGTGATCTTGTCGGCCTCGGGGGAGAATGCGAGCCCCTTGGCCTTCAGGGAGGCGAGGAGGAAGCGGTCGATCGGCGTGCGGGCGCGGTCGGGGTCACCGGCAACCGGGAGCTCGGGGCGGCGCACCGGCTGGAAAGCCCAGAAGGCGCGCTCCTCGGGCGTGGGTCCGGCGGAGACGCTTTCCGGCTCCTCGCGCGCGGTCGGGGCGCCGAGGTCGATCCAGCGGCCGATCGTCTCGATCTCCTGCTTCGTGGGCCGCTTGGAGACGTCCTCGGGCGGCATCTCGGCCTTCACCAGGTTCTGGTAGAGCAGGCTCTCATCGCGCTTCCCGGGCACGATCGCGGGGCCGGAGCGGCCGCCCTTGACCAGAAACCTCCGGAGGCGGACGTCGAGCTTCGCCTTCTGCCTGCCGTCGGCGTGCTCGCCGTGGCACTGGAAGCAGTGGGTCTTGAGGATGGGCCGGACCTGGGCTTCGAAGGTGAGGGGGGATTTGTCGTCATCGGGCGCGGCCGCGGCCGTCCCGAGCAGCGTCAGCGAGAACAGGAAGACTGCTTTCACGGCGATTCCCCGACGACCGGTCCCGCTCCCTGCCTATAAGTACGGTCGGGCCCCGCCCCGATTCTTTTCAAATGCAAGGAACTCCGCGTATCCCTTCGGATACGGATTCGTATCCGGAAGGATAAGCCGGAGCTCCCGCCGTCCCGCGCCCGGCGCTGGCATCGCGCTTGCTCTCTCTTCCGGCACTGAAGGAGGCGACGCCATGAACCGAATCCTGTCCGCCGGCGCGGTCCTGCTGCTCCTGACGGCCGCGGCTCATCCCCAGGAGGCCGCCTCGCCGAAGCTGCCCGTCAAGGAGATCACGGTCTTCAAGGACGGCCATTCACTCGTGCTGCGCGAGGGCGCCCTGCCGACCGATGCCGCCGGCCACGTCGTCATGGAAGGGCTCCCGGTCCCGGTCATCGGCACCTTCTGGCCCTACTCGGCGGATCCGGGAGCGAAGCTGGCCGCGGTGGTGGCCGGCCGCAGCGAGATGAAGGTCGAAAAGAACGCCCTCAGTCTCGCGGAGTTCCTCGAGGCGAACCTCGGCGCGAACGTGTACATCACGCAGGCCAACAAGGAGACCTTCACCGGCACGATCCTTGCGATTCCGAAGCGTCCGGCGGCGTCCCTGCTCCACGGCCTGCCGGAGCAGCCGCCCGCGATGCTCCTGCTCAAGACCGTCGAGGGCATGAGGACGGTGCCGATCGCGGCGATCGAGCACGTGACCTTCCGCGACAAGAGCGAGACGAAGATCACGGAGACCGAGTCGCGCGCGTCGCTCACGCTGCGGCTCGACTGGGCGAACGGCGCCCCCGCGAAGACGGCGCGCGTGGGGATGATGTACGTCCAGAAGGGGATCCGCTGGATCCCGGGCTACCGGATCGAACTCGACGGGAAGGGCCGCGCGGTCGTCAAGCTGCAGGCGACCCTGCTGAACGAGCTGGGCGATCTCGAGAACGTCACGGCCCACCTGGTCATCGGCGTGCCGTCCTTCGCCTTCAAGGACACGCCCGACCCGATCGCGCTGCAGGGGGCGATCGCCCAGCTGTCGAGGTACTTCGATCCCGAGAGCCAGACCGCCCATGCCTTCGGGAACGCGATCATGTCTCAGAGCACCCGGATGGGCGAGCGCCGCGCGGCACCGGCGGAGGCCGCGCCGGGCGAGATGAAGCTTCGCGAGGACGGCGCGAAGGGGGACATCTTCGTCTTCCCGGTGAAGGGGATCACGCTCAAGAAGGGCGAATGCATGGTCGTGCCGGTGGCGGAGTACGCGGTGGACGTGAAGGACGTCTACGCGCTCGACATCCCGATGGCGCCGCCGCGCGACATCCGGGCGGAGATGGGGACCGCGCAGGAGCAGGAGCTGGCGCGGCTCTTCAACTCGCCGAAGGTGCTGCACAAGATCCGCCTGTCGAACACCGGGACCGCGCCCTTCACGACGGCGCCCGCGCTGATCCTCAAGGGCGGCCAGGTCCTCGCCCAGGGATTGATGACCTATACCTCGCCGGGCGGCATGGTGGACATCGACCTCACGACCGCGGTCGATCTGCCCGTCCGGAAGACGGAACTGGAGACCAAGCGGACACCGAACGCGCTCCGCTGGAACGGGGACGACTATAAGCGCGTCGACCTGGAAGGGAAGATCGCCGTCACCAGCTACCATCCGACGGCCGTGGAGGTGGAGATCAGCCGCGTCGTGATGGGCGAGGTCGCGCCCGTCGGGCAGGGCGGGCGGATCGAGAAGGTGAACCAGATGGAGGAATTTAAGGGCTATCCGGGCTACGGCCGCTGGTGGTACCACTACTGGTGGTGGACCGACGTGAACCCGGTGAGCCGTATCGTGTGGAAGGTGACGCTGGAGCCGGGGAAGAGCCTCGAGATTCCCTACAGCTGGCACTACTTCTGGCGCTGAGGTGAAATAACGAACTGTCCGCTTTTTCGCCCGCGAGGCGAAAAAGCGGACAGTCTATTTTGTCGCCGTCGCCGCGAGGCGGTCGGCATCGGCGTTCTGGGCCCGGGGGATCCACTCGAAGCGGATGCGGGGGAGTTCGGCGAGAAGCGCCCGCGCCCGCCAGTACAGCGGGGCGAGGAGCGGCGACTTCACCCGGTAGAGTCCCTGGAGCTGCTTGAGCACGAGCTCGCTGTCGCCCCTCACGACCACCGGCTCGGAGCCGCCCTCGTAGCGGAGCCATTCGAGCGCGCGGATGCAGCCGGTGTACTCGGCGACGTTGTTCGTCGCGCCCGGTCCGGGAGGAGCGGCGAGTCCCCGCTCCTCGTGGATCTTCCGGCCGTCGCGCCAGGCGACGAAGCCATAGCCGCAGCGGCCGCCGGGATTGGGATCGCAGGAGCCGTCGAAGTGGATGTGCAGCATGAGGAGGGAAATCGGCAGGGAGGGCGGGGTCGCTTGAGCGAATCGCGGCCGCCTAGAAGTCGATCGAGAAGCCCGCGGTGATGAAGGCGATCCAGGCGTCGCCGTCGTAGCTGAACTGGGGCGTGATCGTGATCACCGTCTTGCTGTTCCCCTTGATCCAGTTGAAGCCGACCTGCACGCCGCCCATGATGCCCATGCCGTTGTCCAGGCTGTTCACGCCATTCCAGAAGGCGTACATGACGCCCAGCTGGCCCCTCAGGTACCAGACGTCCGTGTGCACGACCGTGTAGTCTCCGCCCACGGCGCCCCCGTACCAGGCG
>JACQFK010000302.1 GCA_016200125.1 Planctomycetota bacterium | reverse complement strand
GGAGGGATCCGCGACGAAGGCCTCGACCTGCGCGGGGGTCGGCGGCAGGCCCGTGAGATCGAAGGCGAGACGGCGGACCAGCGTGCGCGGATCGGCGGGAGGCGCGGGCTCGAGTCCGCGCTCCTCGAGCTTCGCGAGGAGGAAGCGGTCGAGGGGCCGCTTCGGCCAGGCCGCGTTCTTCACCGCGGGCGGCGCGGCGGCGCGCAGCGGCTGCCAGGCCCAGTGCTCCGACCGGCGCTTCGCGAGATCGAACTCCTCCTTCTTCGGACCGCCGGCGCCGACGGCTCCCTTGGGCCAGGGCGCGCCGCGGCGGATCCATTCGGTGAGATCGGCGATCTGCTCCGCCGGGAGCTTGCCCTTCGGCGGCATGCGCAGGTCGATGTTCTTGTAGGAGACCGCCTCGACCAGCGGGCTCTTCTCGGGATGGCCCGGCACGAGCGCGGGACCGGTGTCGCCGCCCTTGAGCGCGGCCTCGAGGGTGTCGAGCTTGAGCCCGCCCTTCAACTTGACGGCGGTGGAACTGTGGCAGGAGTGGCAGCGGTCGACGAGGACCGGCCGGATTTTCTTCTCGAAGAACTCGGCCGCCGCGGGGTCTTCCTGGACCCTGGCTGTGGCGGCGTCATCCGCGATCAGGGCGGCCAGGAGGAACAGGAGGATGATACGCATGCGTGCTTGCTCTTCCCCGTAACTATACCGCCCCTCCCGCTTCCGGGGCGGCCGTCACCGGAATCACTATAGGGAGTACCAATCTCTCTTGCAACAAATTTCATATATGATATATTTACAAGGATATGAACGGTCTGTTTCTTTCGATTTTGCTCCTGTCCCAGCAGGAGTCTGCGGAGAAGATCACCCACTCGTTCCTGGTGGCCGGCGCCCAGACCTACATCGTCGCCGGTGATGACTCGATCTCCTGGACCTACCCCAAGTCCACGCGGGATGGCTGGGTCCTGCCCAACGGGCATCTCCTCCTCGCCGTCTCGAAATCGAAGGAGTATCCCGGCGGCGCGGTGGTCGAAGTCGATCGCTACGGCAAGACCCACTTCGATTTCAAAGGCACCCAGAGCGAAGTGAACACCGTCCAGCCTTTGCCCGACGGACATCTCCTGCTGACTGAGGCGGGAGCGAAACCTCGAGTGCTCGAAATCGACCGCGACGGGAAGACCGTCGTCGAGATTCCGATCCAGTGCCAGACGCAGAACCATCACATGGAATCCCGCATGACGCGGAAGCTCGCCAACGGGAACTTCCTCGTGCCCCACCTGCTCGACCGCGTCGTGCGTGAGTACAAGCCCGACGGCAGCGTCGCGTGGGAAGCCCGCACGCCGGACGAGCCCAAGGAGTGCTGGCCCTTCACCGCGATCCGGCTCGACAGCGGCAACACGCTCGTCACGCTGACCCACGGGCTCCGGGCGGTCGAGTTCGACCCCGCGGGCAAGATCGTCTGGCAGGTCTCCAACGAGGACCTCGGCGCGCCGCTCTTCCGCGACCCCTGCGGCGCCCAGCGGCTGCCGAACGGCAACACCGTCATCGCCAGCTACGGGATGTCGGCGAAAGGCGTGAAGCTCTTCGAGGTCACCCGGGAGAAGAAGGTCGTGTGGACCTGGACGAGCGAGCGCCCCGGCGTCCACCACGTCCAGATCCTGGAGACGAACGGAAAGCCGCTCGAGGGGGTGCCGCTCCGATGACGCCGCTGGGAACCGGAATCGCGCGTACCTCGCTGGCCGACCACGTCTACACGCGGCTGGTCGACGCCATCCACTCCGGCGCGCTCGCGAGCGGGGCGGCCCTCCACGTCGCCGACCTCGCCTCGCAGTTCAACGTGAGCCCGAGCCCCGTGCGCGACGCGATCTCGAGGCTCTCCGCCGAGGGGCTCGTCACCAGCAACCCCAACCGCCGCTCGACGGTGGTCAACTTCAGCCGGCAGGACATCGTCGAAACCTTCCAGATCCGCGAGATCCTGGAGTGCGGCGCGGCGCGGCTGGCGGCCAAGAACGTCAACGGGGCGCAGCTCGCGGAGCTCCGCAAGGTGGCCGAGCAGTGCGACGCGATGGCGGACAGCCCGTCGCAGAAGAAGGCGAAGCTCGACCTCGACAACCAGTTCCACCTGAAGGTGGCCGAAGCCAGCGCGAACGCGCTGCTCCGCCACGAGATCGCCCGCATCAACCGCCGGGTCCGCGCGATCCAGTGGCTCAAGCTCGACCCGCCCACGATGAAGCAGGCCCACCCCGAGCACCTGAAGGTCATCGCCGCCCTGGAGAAGCACGACGCCGACGCCGCGGAAGCCGCGATGAAGGCCCACCTCGACATCGCCCTCGAGCTGATCCTCCGGGACCTCTCCTAGGAATTCCGCACGCGATTCATTTTTCGCGTCCAATTCCGGCCCCCCACCGGAAGTAGGAGATGTCCATGAAGACGAACGAGGAGTTCCTGAAACTGTTCCTCCGGCACCAGGGGGATCTCCGGGCCTTCCTCGGCTCGGTCGTGCGCGACCGCGCGGCCGCGGAGGACCTCTTCCAGGAGATCTCGCTCGTCCTCTGGCAGAGCTTCGGCAACTACGACCCGGCCCGGCCCTTCGGCGCCTGGGCGCGGGGGGTCGCCATGAAGAAGGTCCTCCAGGGGCTCGAGAAGAGCCGCCGGCTTCCGCTGGCCTTCTCCCCCCCGTCCATCCAGGCGCTGGTCGACGCCTACGACCGTACCGAGAAGCTCGCCCCCGACCCCGCCGACCTCCGCGACTGCATCTCGAAGCTGCCGCCCCGCTCACAGAGCCTGCTCGCCCTGCGCTACGAGCGCTCCCTCAAGCTGGCGGAAATTGCGAAGGAGGTCGGCAGTTCGCTCGACGCCGTCCACAAGCTCCTCAGCCGCATACGGGAAAACCTCCAGGAGTGCCTGCAGCGCCGCCTGCAGGCCGGACCTCCATGAGCTCCCCCGACGACCTGATCCGGAAGCACCTCGACGGGCTCGCCACCGACGGGGAGCGGAAGGAGCTGGATCGCCTGCTCTCGGAGTCGCCCGCCGCGGCGGAGGCCTTCGCCCGCGCCTCGCGCCTGGACCACGCGCTCGACCGCCACTTCCACGAGGAGCAGGCGATCACGGCGATCCAGGGCCGCATCCGCGGCCTCGGACGCCGGCGCCGGCTCCGGGTCGCCTCCGCCGCGGCCGCGTTCCTGATCGCGACCCTCGCGTTCTACCTGACCCGCGGGGAGAAGCCGCCGCTCTTCTTCCTCGACGGCAAGCCGCAGCACCAGCTGACGTTCATGGGGGGCCAGCATTCGCTCAGGTTCCCGGGCGAATCGACCCGGATCGATCTCTCTCCGGATGCCCGGTTCGTCATCAGCGCCCTGACGCCCGCGAAGCGCTTCACGCTCTCCAAGGGCTCCCTGCGCGCCGTCGTCGCCCGCCAGCCGGAGCCGATGATCCTGACCACGCCGGACGCCGTGGCCCGGGTGCTCGGCACGCGCTTCATCCTCTCGGCTTCCGGGAAATCCACGCGCCTAGAGGTGACCGAGGGCAGCGTCCGGCTCATCGGGGGAGACGAAAGCGTCGACGTGGGTGCGTCGGAGGCGGCCGAGACCCGGCCCGGCGCGAAGATCCTCCGGAGCGGCGTCTATGACGGCCGCTTCGCCGCGCTCTGGCGCGACCTGCACGATCCGAAGAAGGGCTACTTCAGCGCCGACGGCATCCCCTATCACTCCGTCGAGACGCTGATCGTCGACGCGCCCGACTACGGCCACCTCACCACGAGCGAGACGATGAGCTACTGGCTCTGGCTCGAGGCGATGCAGGGCCGCCTGACCGGCGACTGGGCTCCCTTCAACGCCGCCTGGAAGAAGATGGAGGAGGCCTTCATCCCCTCGCCGGCCGACCAGCCGACGAACGATCTCTACAAGCCGCAGGTTCCCGCGACCTACGTTCCCGAAATGGACCGGGTCCGCGACTATCCCGTCGCCCTGGATCCGTCCTTCGCCGTGGGCGCCGATCCGCTCCCCGCGGAACTCATCTCGAAGGACCTCTACATCATGCACTGGCTCGTCGACGTGGACGACTTCTACGGCTTCGGGAAGAACGCCTTCGTCAACACGTTCCAGCGCGGGCCCTCCGAGTCGGTCTGGAAGACGATCCCGCATCCGTCGAAGGAGACCTTCGGCGCCGGCGGGAAGAACGGCTACCTCGACCTCTTCATCAAGGACTCGTCCTACGTGAAGCAGTGGCGCTACACGGGGGCGCCCGACGCCGACGCCCGCGTGATCCAGGCCGCCTACTGGGCCGCGCGCTGGGTGCGCGAGCAGGGCAAGGACCCTGCCGCGCTGCTGCCGCTCGACAAGGCGGCGCGCATGGGCGACTCGCTCCGCTACGCGCTCCACGACAAGTATTTCAAGACCGACCACCATCTCCTCGCCTGGTCCCAGGCCTGGGGCGGATCGCTCGACCGCAGCAACGGCTGGGCCTGGAGGAGCGGCGCAAGCCACGTCCACTTCGGCTACCAGAATCCCCTCGCCGCCTGGGCGCTCGCGAACGACCCGCTGCTGAAGCCGCCCTCCCCCGGAGCGGCGCGCGACTGGTCGGCGAGCGTGGCCCGGCAGGTCGAGTTCTACGCCTGGCTGCAGTCCGCCGAAGGAGCGATCGCCGGCGGCGCGACGGCGAGCCTGAACGGCCGTTACGAGCCGCTTCCGCCGGGGACGCCCACCTTCCACGGCCTCGCCTACGTCGATCATCCCGTCTTCCGCGACCCGCCGTCGAACGAATGGTTCGGCTGGCAGGCCTGGTCGATGGGCCGCCTGGCCCAGTACGCGCGGATCGCGGACGATCCCGCCGCGCGCGCCGTCGTCGACAAGTGGGCCGCCTGGGCGCGGAGCGTCGTGAAGCTCCATCCGGACGGGAGCTACTCCCTGCCCGCGACGCTGAAATGGTCGGGTCGGCCCGGCGCCGGGCTGCACGTCTCGACCGCCGACGAGACCCGGGACCTGGGCGTGGCGGCGGCGCTCGCGCGGGCGCTCATCGCCCACGGCGATCCGAAGTCCCGCGAGGTGGCCGGCGACCTCCTCGACCGCATCTGGACCTACTATCGCGACGATCGCGGCGTGTCCGTCCCCGAGCCGCGGCCCGACTACAAGCGCTTCAAGGAGAAAGTCGAACTGCCCCCGGACTGGCGCGGCGCTTTGGCGAGCGGCGGCGACCTCAAGCCGGG
>JACQFK010000301.1 GCA_016200125.1 Planctomycetota bacterium | reverse complement strand
TCGCCCGACTCGATCACCAGGTCGATGAAGACCCTCTTGGCGTGGAGCGGGTAGGCGCGGAGCAGGGGGCCGAGCGACTCCATCATGGGGGCCCGCTGCTCGTCGATGAAGCGCCGGCTCTCCGGGTCGCCGTGCATCCGGAGGGTGACGAGGTGATAGTAATAGCGGTTGGCCATGGCTTCGAGCGCGTCGGCCACGCTCTCCCGGACGACGACGGACGCGTCGGACAGGCCGCGGGCCAGGATCAGGGCCGCCTCGCGCGGGCGGAGCGCCGCGAGCACCTGGTAGGCGGCGCGGCGGGACCATTCCTTGGGGGAGCGGAGCTCCTCGCGGGCCGCCACGCTGAACTGGTCGCTCCGCGCCATCACCTTCTGGCGCACCTCAGGCGTGAGATCGGAGAAGTGCTGGATGACGAGGTCGGGCCGGTTGAGGCCGACGGCGTCGCTGAGCGCGTCGAAGGCCGCGGACTGGAGCTCCGCATAGGGTTCCCGGATCGCCGCCTCGAAGTAGGGCAGGCGGTGATCGGCGGGGAGGCCGCCCAGGATCGCGAAGGTGTCCGAAACGCCCATGAAACCTGATTTTACCGCTCCGGGAGGGCGGCGACCAGCGCTTTGAACCGGAGCCCGCGCTCGGTGAAATTCCGGAACATGTCCCAGCTGGCGCAGGCGGGCGAGAGGAGAACGGTCTCGCCGGGCCGGGCGGGGACGCGGACCGCCTCGTCGATGGAGGCGACGCGGACGATCTCGGGCGCGCGGGGCGCGGCGCGGAAGGCGGCCTCGATCGCCGGCGCGGTCTGGCCCATCAGGACCGCGACGCGGACGGGCTTCCCGGCCACGGCGCGCGCGAGCGACTCCCAGGGAGTCTTCTTGTCGAAGCCGCCGAGGATCAGGACGAAGGGGCCGTCGAGAGTGTCCAGCGCCGCAATGGTGGCTTCGGCGTCCGTGGCCTTCGAGTCGTTGTAGTACTTCACGCCCCCCTTCTCCGTCACGAACTCGAGGCGGTGCTCGACGCCCGGGAAGCTGTTGAACACGCCCTCGCAGGCGGCCTGCCAGCCGCTCCATCCCGGGAGCGCCGCCGTCACCGTCGCGGCAGCCGCCATGTTGGCCAGGTTGAACCACCCGGGGATCTTCCGGCGGCGCACGTCCAGTACGGCGCCGTCGAAGTCGATCCGCTCGTCGTGCGCCCAAGCGCCCGCGGGGGGCTTCTCCTTGAGGCTGAAGTAGGAAGCCGGCGAGGCGAAGCCGCGGACCACGGCGTCGTCCCAGTTCAGCACCTTCGTCTCGGAGTGGGTCACGATCTTCCGTTTCGCCGCGATGTAGTTCTCCATCGTGCCATGGCGGTCGAGGTGGTTGGGCGAGATGTTGAGAACCGCGCCGATGTTCGGACTCCGGTCCAGGGTCCCGAGGTTCTCGAGCTGGAAGCTCGAGAGTTCGAGGGTCACCAGGTCGTCGGGCTCGATCTCCGGCAGGGCTTCGAGCAGGGAGATGCCGATGTTCCCGCCCACCCAGGAGCGCCTCGGGTGCTTCTTCAGTATTTCGCCCACGAGCGTCGTGGTCGTGGTCTTGCCGTTGGAGCCGGTGATCCCGAGGATCGTCTTCGCGCGGCAGAGCTTGAAGAAGAGGTTCATCTCCGTCTCGAGGGCGCGCGCGAGCTTGAGGTAGGGGTTCGTCTCCGGGACCGCGGGGTTGACGATCACGAGGTCGGCGTCGCGGAAGTCGCGCTCGTCGTGGCCGCCTAGCTTCAGGGTCACGGGCAGCGATTTGAGCGGCTCGACGGATTCGCGGAGCTCGGTCTCGCTCTTGGAGTCGGTCACGGTGACGCGGGCGCCGGACCTGACCAGGAAGCGGGTGACGCCCAGGCCGCCGCCGAAGAGGCCCAGACCCATCACGGTCACGCGCTTCCCCTCCAGGGCGGGGACCTCGCGGAGGAGCGGCAGGGTCATGTCACTCTTTGGGGGGGACGGACCGCTTGCGGAGCTCGTCGGCCCTCTCGAGCACGGCATCGACCTCCTTCTCGTCGATGGGCGCCGGGTCGAGCGTGTAGGAGACGGACAGGCGGTCGCGGATCGTCATGGGGATGACGACGTCGGTGATGAAATCGATGGGGACGAGCTGCCACCAGGGGGGATCGAGGACCACCCCGCGGCTGACGAGGGAGAAGCCGCTGAGCTCCAGGACGAGGACGCGCGTGCCGTACCAGGTGTAGGTGACCTCGCAGGGGGTGGTCCCGACTTTCTCGCCGTCGAGGTAAACGGCCGCTCCGGGCGGGTCGGAATGGATGGCCAGGAGCCGCTCCACGCAGCCGGTCTGGGAAAGCGCGGCCGCGAGCAGGGCGGCGAGGAGGACGGCCCGTCGCATGGCCCCAATCCTAGCCGCCCCTACGACAAAACGCACCGTCTATTTTGTCGTAGCCGCCAGCATGACAAAATAGACGGTGCGTTTTGTCGCAGGTATAATCCCCCCATGAAATGCCTTCTGCTGGGGGCGGGCTATGCCACGAGGCTCTATCCGCTGACCAAGGACCGCCCCAAGCCGCTCCTTCCCGTGGCCGGAGTCCCCATCCTCCAGCGGATCTGCGAGCAGCTCTTCAAGGTCAAGGGGCTCGACACCATCTACGTCGTCACGAACCACCGCTTCGCCCCGCACTACTACAACTGGCTCCGCGACTACCAGCACCACCGCGCCCTCCCGGTGCCCGTCGAGATCTTCGACGACCTCACCACCACCCCCGACGACCGCCTGGGCGCCATCGGGGACATCCAGTTCGTCATCCAGAACGCCAAGGTCGACGACGACCTGATGGTCATCGCCGGCGACAACCTCATCGAGTTCTCCCTCCAGGAGTTCGCGGAGGCCGCCCAGCCCAAGGGCACGGCGGTCTGCCTGAAGGACCTGAAGGTGAAGAAGAAGGTCTCCCTCTACGGCGCCGTCGAGATCAACAAGCAGGGCAAGGTCGTCGACTTCGAGGAAAAGCCCCCCAAGCCCCGGACGACCCTGATTTCCATCGGGGTTTACTATTTCGGCAAGGCCCACCTCCCCCTCTTCCGTCAGTATCTGGAGGAGGGCCACAGCAAGGACGCCCCGGGCTTCTACCTCCAGTGGCTCCACAAGCAGATCGACGTCCACGGCCACGTGGTGGACGGCGAGTGGTACGATATCGGGGACATCGACTCCTACAACGCGGCCAATGAGATGATGATGAAGGGGAAGGAATGAGGAAGATCCTTGTCGTGCTCCTGGCCTGCCAGGCCGGCTGCTGGTACGACCGCCCCAATCCCTGGCGGACCGAGTCCGACCGCGAGCGCTACCTGGACAAGAAGGAGCAGGACTGGCAGCTGGAGCTGAAGCAGCCCTACGACCTTCCCCAGAACGCGGGCGTCGCGATGACGCTGCCCGACCTCGAGGCCTTCCGCGACACGGTGCTCGTGAACGCCGACGCCTCGACCCTGCTGCGGATGCGCGACCAGTCGGTGCAGAAGGCCGCCGGACTCCAGACCAGCGCCCAGTCGATGGCCCCCCTCAACGAGAGCAACAAGGTCCCGATCTACGAGCTCCTCTGGGAGATCCGGGTCGAAAAGCTCCGCCTCCAGATGATCGAGGACCGCCTGAGCTCCGCCCGCTAAGTGCTACCATTCCAACGACGTTGGAACGGTAGCAGTTACTTGTAGACCAGGTCGATCACCCCAACCTCGGGGCGCGCGAGGAAGCGGACGTGGGGAATGCCGCCGCCCCCCGATCCCACGCCGCGGCTGACGATCATCGGCACCCCGTCCGCGTCGTAGCGCCCCCGTTCGTACTTCTTGTGGTACTTCGACAGCGTGATCACCGCGCCCCAGAAGGGCAGGCAGACCTGGCCGCCGTGCGTGTGCCCGCAGAGGAAGAGGTCCACCCGCTGGCCCGGATCGCGCGCCTTCAGCTCGTCGACGGCGTCGGGAAGGTGGTGGAGGAAGATGGTCGCCGCCCCGTCGTCCTTCGGCGGGAGCAGTTCCTTCAGCGGGCGGCCGGGCGTCATCGCCTGCCCCACCAGCCGCAGCCGGCGGCCGTTGCGCTCCAATACGTGCGTGTCGTCCACGAGCAGCGTCGCGTCCGCCCTCTTGAAGAGGTCCGCCGTCAGGAACTTCGTGTCCCAGTTGCCCTCGACGCCGTAGACGCCGTAATCCGCCTTGAGGGCGTGGAGCACCTCGCTCAGCGCCGCCGCCCCCTCCCGGACGTTCATGTAGTCGCCGGTCAGCAGGATCAGCTGGGGCTTGAGGCGCAAGCTCTCGGAGGCCAAGTCCTGCTCGTTGGTGCAAAAGCCCACGCTTTCAAAGCCTTCGGTGCGGTCCAGCAGGCGTCCCAGCCAATGGCGCAAATCCTCGTCCGGGTCCATGAC
>JACQFK010000300.1 GCA_016200125.1 Planctomycetota bacterium | reverse complement strand
CGTCGACCGGGTCTTCCCGCAGGTCCCGGTGAGGCAGTGGGTGCTGTCGATGCCGCACGCGGTCCGGTTCTATCTGGCGAAGGACGCGAAGCTGCTGACGGGGGTCCTCAAGATCTTCATCGACGAGATCTTCAGGGACTACCGTCGGCGGGCGCGGCTGAAGGGCGCCTGCTGCGGCGGGGTGACGGCGATTCAGAGGTTCGGCGGGGCGGTCAACTTGAACTGTCACTTCCATTCGCTGCTTCTGGACGGAGTGTACGCGAGGGACGAGTCGTCGGGCGGGTTCCGGTTCCGGCCGGCGAAGGAGCCGTCGCAGGAGGGCATCGAGCGGCTGGCGTGGGTGCTGCGGGAGAAGATCCTCGGCTATCTGTCGCGAAAGGGATGCTTCGTGGGGGGCGATTCGGCGTCGGAGGCGGCGTCCTCCGAGAGCCAGGCCCCGACGCTGTTCGACGCGATGCAGGCGGCGGCGGTGCGGGAATGGACGGCGTTCTCGGATCCTCCGCGGCCGGTCCCGAAGATCGGGCAGCGGGAGGAGTGGAGCCTGCCGCCGATCCCGGAGAAGGCGTTGTGCGCCCGGGCGGAGGGCTTCAGCCTGCACGGCGCGGTGCGGATGAGGGGAAGCGACCGGGCGGGGCTGGAGAAGCTCTGCCGCTACGTGCTGCGTCCGCCCTTCGCGGAGGATCGGATCGAGCGGCTGGGGGACGGCCGGATCGCCTACGGCTTCCGCCGTCGGCGGCCGGACGGGAGCACGCACGTGGTGCTGGAGCCTCTGCAGTTCCTGGAGAAGCTGGCGGCGCTGGTGCCGCCGCCCCGGGCCCACCTGCTGCGCTATCACGGCGTGCTGGCGCCGCACAGCGCCCTTCGGAGGGCGGTGATCCCCCGCGAGGAGACTCCGGGCGGGTCCGGCGGCTGCGGCCACGGGAAGCGGAAGGACCCGGAAGCGGGGGCCTCCGGGGTCCGGGAGGCGGACGCGCGGCCGGCCCTGCCCGAGGCGTCCGCGGCGAAGGATCCCCCGAAGGTCGAAATCGCCGCGCGATCGGAACCCGGGGAATCCGGGGGCGGAGCGTCCTCGCCGCCCTCCCCGGCGCAGGCTTCCGGGGAGCATCGCCGCCGGGGTCCTCCGGAGGGGGCCGCCCCCGCCCCCGGCGCGCGCCCGCGCTACTACGACTGGGCCACGCTGATGAAGCGGGGGATGGGCCTGGACGTGCTCTCCTGTCCCCGCTGTTCCGGCCGGATGAAAGTGATCGCGGCGATCGAGGAGCCGGACTTGATCTCGAAGATCCTCAGGTCGATGGGTCTTCCCGACGAGGCCCTTCCCCGCAGGCCCGCGCGTCCTCTCCCGCAGAGCACCTTTGAATTCGATCAGTAGAGAAGGCTCTTTCTACTATTCCGCGCCCTCCGGGCGCGGATGGGCCTTGAAACCCGAGCCCTCGCGACCCTCCTCCCTGCCCCTCCGTCCCCACTCCAGCCCCCTTTGAACGTCCTATCCCCCTGATTTGACCCGAGATAGACAGATGGGAGTGGTCAGGTATTGTGCGGAGGCGTGACTCGAAGGGCGGGTGGGGAACCGGAG
The DNA here is from genome assembly GCA_016200125.1 of Planctomycetota bacterium. The sequence goes on along the minus strand of JACQFK010000300.1, from coordinate 5,310 downwards.
TGTCCGCCCGGCGCACCCGGGCGCCGGCGCTGTCGCCTACTTCACTTGGCCTTGCGGCGAGGTTTCGCGGAAGCGCTCTGGGCGGCCCACCAGCGGGCGGCTTCGCGCTCGATCGTCCGAAGCTCTTCCGCCAAGCGGCCTTCCTTCTCCGCCTTCACGAGCCGCTCGTTCACGCTACGGCGCGCGCGCCGGTAATTCTCCCAGGCTACATCACGAGTTCGAGCCATGTCGCAACTTCCTCAGGAAGCCCAATCAGCGGGGCTCCCAGCCTTTCTCTTCGGCAGTACGCCTGCACAATCGTCCGGACGCGAGGTCTAGCCAGCGTCCTCGCGTCCCAAGTCACCAAAGCATCGGCGTGACTGGCAATAGCATACCCCACATGGGTCAGGTCCACAAGCATGCGGGCGCCCCAGCCGCCGGCATCTCGAAGCGCGCAAGCGATAGCCGCCGCCTTGGGCTGCCCTCCCGTCCGCTCAGGGCGTTGCCTCCGGAGGATGCGCTCGATCAGGCGTCGCTCCTCAGGATCAGGTGTCGCTTGGACCTCCGCCACGACAAGCGGGGAAACCAGGATCTCGTGGCGGGCGCACGCACGATTGAGAAAGTGGTAAGTGTCCCGCCTCATCCGGAAATTCTGACGATCCGCCAGTCGATTCCAGACCGACGAGTCCAGATAAAGGCGGTAGCGGCGTTCCGTCATCGTGTTCGCGGCATCCTACCAGCGGCCTTCGTGGACGTCGAGCGATCATCTCCTACGGGACCGGGGCCAGGACTCCATCACCTGAGCTCCCCTGCTCCCGCGGATGAAACCGGCGATGCGCGTCCTTGAGGTCGACGATCTCGAGCCTGACGTAGCTCACAGGCTGCGGAAATCCGAGTGTCCGAGGATGTCCTTGACGTGGCCAGGATTGGCCCGGTTCCGGATCATCCCCGTCGCGCAGCTCCGCCTGAACGTGTGAGGGGAGACGGGCTTCTCGATTCCCGCCGCGCGTGCCCAGCGCCGCACGACGTCGCGAACGCTCTCCCCCACCATTGGGAGACCGCTCTTCGAGAGAAAAACCGCCCCCGGATCCTCCCGACGCGGCAGCAGCGCCGGCCGTCCCGCTGTCAGGTAACGGCCGAGCCAATCGGCCGCGGCCCTGCCGAGGGGAACGACCCTGCCTTTCCCTCCCTTCCCGGACTCGACTCTCAAGGCGCCACCCTCCAGGTCCAGATCCGGCAGGGTCAGCCGAATCAACTCCCTCAGTAAAGAAGGCTCTTTCCACTATTCCGCGCCCTCCGGGCACGGATGGGCCTTGAAACCTGAGCCCCCTCCTCCCTGCCCCTCCGTCCCCACTCCAGCCCCCTTTGAACGTCCTATCGCCGACAAGAAATCGGTTCCGTCGGAATGGGAATTTTGATGGAGCCTCGGTCGACCGTCCCGGAAACGGAAAAGGCACGACGTTGATCGTGCCTTTTCCCGGGCTACCGGCGGAACCGGCAGCGTCGCCTCACAAGCGCTTAGGAAAGTTTCCGGTCGCTAACCCGTCTGCCGGTGACGGCGGCTCTTCTTGGGGCGCCCGCGCGGGTTGAGATTGATGACCTGGCCGTCGCGCCAGACGTGGAGTGGCGTGCCGGTCTTGAGGGCGAGCGCCCGAGCGGCGCGGGCCGCCCGGCGGATGGCGGAGAGGGATCACCGGATCCTTGGAAGCCATCTTCCGGGTCATGGGTTGTCTCCCGCGTCGATCAGGATCGGCACCGAGCCCGAGTTGTCGTACAGCACCCAACTGTCCCCCATCTTACGATAAACCCGCTCGAGATTCCTGAGACCTCGCTCAAATCGTCGGCGAACAACGTCCTCGGGGACATCATGGCCACCTTGCGCCACGCGGGCCCGGATCCGGGCCAGGGCGACTTCCAATCGCGACACCTGCAGAAACAGGAGAGTCGCGCGATATCCGGCCGCCTGCCCACGGGTGATCAGACGACTGCAGGTCAACCCGCTCAGAGTCGTCTCGAACGCGACCGCTTCCGGCCTGCAAGGGGACAAACCTCGGGCGATAAGGTCGGCGTTGATGAAGTCAGGGCAGTCCGCCTCGTTGACGAGGAACTGTTCGGCGAACGTCGTCTTTCCGGCGCCGTTGGGACCCGCGATGATGACGATGCGTCGCGAGCCTTTCCGCTTCCTTGCCACCCTCAAACCCTAACCGTTGGTACGCTCCGGGCCCGAGCGCACGAATCGGGACCTCTGCGGAGTTTGCTTCCAAAGTCAGAACTTCTTCAAACGTAACCGATCTCAACGAAGTCGCCGCCGCGCTGTCCGTCCTGGAGCGAGCCTGGTCTTCGGCTCCGCTCGAGGCCTTCAGTAGAGGAAGGCTCTTCCCACTATTCCGCGTCCCCCTGCCCCTCCCTCCCCACTCCAGCTCCCTTTGAATGCCTGAAGAACGGCCGCCTCCGGGGTGTTCGAGGCGGCCGAAGCGCGGGGCGGAGGGGGAGCGTGCCGCCCTTCCCGCTACGAACCGTCCAGCATGGCGCGGACCCGTTCCACAAATCGATCGGGCGAAGTGAAGGGCTTGGGCAGAGAGGGACTTTCGCCCTCCTCTGAATAGCCGGACATGTAGAGAACCTTGAGCTCCGGTCTCCCGACCCTGAGTGTGGCCGCCAGCTCCTGACCGCTCATCTCCGGCAATACCAGACTCGTCAGGAGAAGATGGATGACCGTTCCGCTGCGCTCGACCAGGGACAATGCGCCATGCCCCCCCGGAGCCTCAAGAACCGTGTACCCCTGGCCAGCCAAGATCGATCGGATCAGGTTCCGGGCCTCTTCTCTGTTCTCGACGACCAGGATGGTCTCCGAACCCCGAGGGGCCGGCGCGGCCGGCCCGGGGAGCTCGGCCCGCGGGTTCGCCCGGGGAAGGAAGATCCGGAGGGTCGTCCCTTTGCCGGGCCCCGAGTCAACCCGGATCGAACCTCCGCTCTGGCGGATGATGCCGTAGACCGTCGAGAGTCCCAGGCCCGTCCCCTGGCCCGGCTCCTTGGTGGTGAAGAAGGGCTCGAAGAGATGGCTTCTGACCTGGTCGGTCATTCCCCGGCCGGTATCGCTCACGGTCAGCAGGACGTGCGGGCCCGGCGCCGCATCGGGGGGCGGCCCGGCGGTTCCGGCGTCTGCGGTCTCGATCGTGAGCCTGCCGCCCTCGGGCATCGCGTCCCGGGAGTTCAAGGCGAGATTGAGGATCACCCGCTCGATCTGGCCCCGGTCCAACATGACCCGACCGAATTTGAGATTCAGCCGGCCTTCCAGTTCGATCCCCGCGCCAAGGATAGGGCGGAGCATGCTCACCGTTTCCAGGACGACGGCGTTGAGGTCCAGCAGTCTGGGCTGAAGGACCTGCTTCCGGCTGTAGGCCAGGAGTTGCCGGACAAGTGAGACCGCCCGCTCTCCGGCCCGTTCGACCTCGCCCAGATCGGCCTGAGAGGGGTCCTGGGGCGCGAGTCGCGATCGAACGAGCTGGGTATACCCCGTCATGACCATGAGCAGGTTGTTGAAGTCGTGGGCCACTCCGCCCGCCAGCCGCCCGATGGCTTCCATCTTCTGGGACTCGCGGAGTTCAGCTTCCAGTTTCTGGCGTTCCGACCGTTCCTTCGCTTCCAGAAGAGCCCGCTCGACCGCATGGGGCAGGCCGCCCAGGCGGCCCTTGATGATGTAGTCGGTCGCGCCTTGCTTCAAACTGGCCACGGCCCGATCTTCGCCGATCGTGCCCGACACGAAGATGAACGGGACCTCGACGCTGGCCTCCCGGACGAGCTTGAGCGCCGACAGGCCGTCCAGCCTGGGAAGGGTGTAATCGGAAATCACGACGGTCGGTTTGAACTCCCCCAGCGCCCGAGCAAGGGCTTCGCGGGTCTCGACCCTCATCGATCGGAACGCGAGGCCGCCTTTCTCCAGCACCCGCACCTCGAGCTCGGTGTCCTGGGCTGAGTCCTCCACGAACAAGATGCGCAATTCGTCGGCGGCCATGAGATCAGCCTCCCTATTGCCGGGGAATCCGGTTCACCAGCAGCCAGTAGAGCCCCAGCTGTTTTACCGCGTCCAGGAACTTCTCGAACCCGACGGGTTTCACGATGTAGCTGTTGACCCCCAGCCTGTAGCTCTCCACCATGTCGCGGTCCTGCGAAGAGGAGGTGAGGACGACGACCGGAATCATCTTGGTCCGCTCGTCGGACTTCATTTTCCTGAGGACTTCGATGCCGTCCACCTTGGGAAGCTTGAGATCGAGGAGCACCACCTTGGGGCCCATCTCACTCCGGCGGGTCGAGTATTCACCCGTTGCGAAGACGAACGCCAGGGCCTGGGCCCCATCCTTCACGTGATGGACCTTGTTCGCGAGGTTGTTCTTCCTGAGCGCCCGGATCGTCAGCTCGGCGTCCTGAGCGCTGTCCTCGACCAGCAGGATTTCCACGTCGTCATACTCCGCCATCGTCGGGTCCTTTCCTGGGGATCGTGAAAAAGAACGTCGCGCCTTGGCCGACGGCTCCTTCGGCCCACACCCGCCCTCCGTGGCGATGGACGATTCTCTGGACGAGGGCCAGGCCCACTCCGGTGCCCGGGAACTCATCTCCGGCATGGAGACGCTGGAAGACGCCGAACAGCTTGTGGACGTACTCCATCTCGAATCCCACGCCGTTGTCCCTGACCCAGTAGGTGTTCTCCTTTTCGTCGGAGGAGCCTCCGAGTTCGATGCGGGCCGGGTCGCGGGGGGAGCTGTATTTCACCGCATTCCCGAGCAGGTTTCGGAGGACCTGCCGGAGCAGGGTGCGGTCGCCCCAGGCCGGAGGAAGGGCGCCCAGGCGGGTCTCGATCCTGCGCCCCGGGCAATCGGCCAGAAGTTCCCGCAAGATCGCTTCGGCCAGTTCCTTCATGTCCAGGCTCGCCGGGTGCATCGCCGCCCGCCCCATCCTCGAGAACTCCAGGAGGTCGTCGATCAACTCTCCCATCCGGAGGGCGCCGCCCATGACCTCCCCCAGCAGCCGCTTCCCTTCGGCGTCCAGTTTCTCCGAGTGATCTTCCACGAGGATTCTCGAGTAGCCGTCCAGCGTACGAAGGGGGGCGCGAAGGTCATGGGAGACGGAGTAGCTGAAGGATTCGAGTTCCTGATTGAGCTTCTGAATCTCCCCTTCGCGACGCTTGCGCTCGGTCACGTCCCGTATGGCGCTCACGACGAATCTCCCTTCCTCTGTTTCGAGGGGGCTCAGGCTGATCTCGACGGGAAACTCGCTGCCGTCCTTGCGCCGGCCGTAGAGCTCGAGACCGGCTCCCATCTCGCGTACCGCCGG
>JACQFK010000299.1 GCA_016200125.1 Planctomycetota bacterium | reverse complement strand
GCTTCCACTGCTCGTGGCCCGGGCGCAGGAAGACGGGCAGGCCGGCGGCGAGCGGAAGGCGGGGCGACGGACGGGCCGCGGGCCTGCCCTGTCCCTCGACGCCGAGGAAGTCCACCCGCTTGTGGCCGTCGCGCGACCAGACCTTGAGCCTCACGGTCTCGGCGCCGCCCATCACGCGGATGCCGACGTAGGGGATCTGCTCCTCCGCGGCCTCGATCGAGGTGAGGAACTGCTGCCGGCGCGTCTCGCGGGCGTCCGTGAGAACGCCCCAGGCGATCGCCCCGGCGGCGAGCAGGAAGGCCGAGACGGACAGGAGCAGCTTCGCCTTCATCAGTAGTCGTTCCGGAACATCGTGTCGACCATCGCAGTAGCGGCGTCGACGTCCTCGTAGCGGGGGACGAGCGCGCGGAAGGCGCGCTGGGACTCGGGGCCCACCTCCTGGACCACGAGGTTGATCCTCGGGGTCTTCCGGGAGGGGCCCATCGTCGCAAACAGGGTGACGCCCAGGAGGACCGCGGCGGCCGCGGCGAGGCCGGCGGCGGCGCGGAGGCTCCGGAAGGAGACGACGCGGTCGCGGCCGATCTCCGCGGCGATGCGCGGCCAGAGGTCAGCGGGAGCCGTGGGGGCGCGCGCGGCGGAGAGGACCCGCTCGTTGTGTCGGATGCCTTCGAGCGCGGCCCCGCAGGCAGGGCAGGAAGCGCGATGGGCTTCGAACTCCGCGGCGCTCCCCAGGGTCCCCTGGAGGAAATCGAACGCGCGGTCGCGAAACGTCTCGCAGTTCATCTTTCGCCTTCTTCCAACTTCACGTCTTTCAGCATCGGCCTCAGGGTCTCGTGGGCGAGGAACAGCCTCGACTTCACCGTCCCGATCGAGATCTCCAGGATCTCGGCGATCTCCTCATACGAGAGACCCTCGAGATACCGGAGGCTGATCACCGTCCGGAGCTTCGGGGAAAGCTGCTGGAGGGCCCGCTGGACCTCGTCGTCGACCGGGCGCCCCTCCTTGGTGCCGCCGGGATCGCCCCGCCCGTCCTTGACGATCTTCTCGTGGATCCGCGCATGACGGCTTCCCTCGCTCGACCGGTTGAGCGCGTGGTTGACCGTGACGCGGAAGAGCCAGGTGGAGAACTTGCTCTCGAACTTGAAGTTGCGCAGCTCCCCGTGGATCTTGACGAAGACCTCCTGGACGAGGTCGGCGGCCGCATGGTATTCGCCGACGATCCGGTACGCCGAGGCGAACACCTTTTCCCCGTACTTTTCATAGAGCGTGCGGAAGGCGTCGGGGTCCCCGGACAGGTGCCTGCGCACCAGGTCCGCGTCCTCCCCGCCCATCGCTTGTTCCGGTCTTTCCGACACGCAACCCCTGTGAAAATGTTCGGAGAGATTATACGAAGCGGAGCCCCCAGGGATAAGATGGCGCCATGAGGGAGCGCCGGATCCCGCTCTGGCTGTAGCTCGTCTGGACGGTCTGGGTGGCGGTCTGGCTGCCCCTGTACTGGAAGCAGTGGGGCCCGAGCACCTTCCTCTGGTTCTGCGATCTCGCGAACTTCGTGATTCTCGCGGCGCTCTGGCGGGAGAGTCCGCTGCTTTTTTCGTGGCAGGCCGTGTCGGTGCTGCTCTTCCAGATCGCCTTCACGGTGGACGTGGTCGGCCGCGCGCTCCTGGGGCGCCACCTGGTCGGGGGCACGGAATGGGTGTTCAATGACGGGGCCATTCCACTCTATATAAAGGCGCTCTCGGTGGGGATGCACCTCGCGGCCCCGCCGCTGCTGCTCTGGTCGATCCGGAAGCTGGGCTACGACCGGCGCGCGTTGGTCTGCCAGATCGCGACCGTCTGCGTGCTCCTCCCGGGCTGCTGGCTGGGCTGGGACGCGACGCTGAACCTGAACTGGGTCTGGAAGCCCTTCAACAAGCCGCAGACCGTCATGGCGCCGGGGCTCTACCTGCTGGTTTGCATCGTCGGCTACACCCTCCTCGTCTTTCTGCCGACGCACCTGCTCCTGAACCGGCTCTTCGGCAGGCGGACCCCGGAGGAGACGACCCCGTGAAACAGGTGGAGTTCAGCAAGAAGCCGCTCAAAGTGGCCGAAGGGCTCTTCGTCCTCTCCTTCCTGCCGTCTCTCTTCATGGGCATGTTCATGTTCGTGAAGGGCTTCGAGATCAAGCCCGAGCCCTGGCACCGCTGGACCTTCGGCGTGTCCGTCACGGTGCTCGCGATCAGCGGGTTGATGATGATGATTCGCCGGCTGCGCAAGGACCGCTACCCCGATCTCCTGGCGGGCTACCGGGGGGTTCCGCTGGAATGCGCCGGCGTCCAGCTCATTCCCGGCTGCTTCCCGACGACGGTCGCGCCGGACGGATTCATCCGGATGGGGCTGTTCTTTCAGAACCGCTTCGAGGCGGCCTCGCGCGTGACCTTCCGCCTCCGCTCTCCTTTCGGCGGGGCGGCGGTGGAGTGCACGATCGAGGTGCGGCCGGGGGAAACGGGATTCTGCTGGAAGGACTTCCAACTTCCTGCCCTTCCTCCGGCGGGGGCCGCGATGAAGATGGAGGCCGAAGGCGTCCGGGGCAAGGGACGGGAGGTCCGGTTCCGCGAAGGCAAAGTGGTGAGAACGGAAATCAGCAAAGGCCTTGAGGCCGTCGCCCTGGCCCTGAGCCACCACGCGGTTCATGCGGGCGGAGCCGAAGAGGATGTGATCGCCGTGCGCACGGATCCGGAGCTGAAGCCGACGCGCCCCGCCGGAGACCCGGAAGGGAGATTCACGATCTGGGAGCCCGGAGCGCCACTCGATGAGGCCGGAGCCCGGATGAGCCGGGCTTTCGCGCTGCTGTCCTGAGCCGCGATTTTCTTGTACCGCTGCGCGGGTGATTTGGCCTAGAATGCCTCCCCCAAGCGGAGGAAGGAAAGGAGACCCTCATGACGGAAACTCGTTCGCTGCCCAAGATCGGGGATGTCGCCCCGGATTTCACCGCCCAGACGACCCAGGGGGAAGTCACCCTCTCGACCTGGCAGGAGGGGAAGTGGGTGGTCCTCTTCTCGCATCCGGCCGATTTCACGCCGGTCTGCTCCACCGAGCTCACCGAGTTCGGCCGGCGCTTCAAGGAGTTCGAACAGCGCGGCGTGAAGCTGATCGGCATCTCGGTCGACTCCATCCACTCGCATCTCGCCTGGCACCAGAACCTCGGCAAGATCCTCGGCGTGTCGCTGCCCTACCCGCTGATCGCCGACTCCACCCGCGCGGTGAGCGAGCTCTACGGCATGATCCATCCGGGCGCCTCGGCCACCGTCACGGTCCGGGCGCTCTTCGTGATCGACCCCAAGCGCGTCGTGCGCGCCCTCATCTATTATCCGCTCAACATCGGCCGCAATGTCGAGGAGGTCGTCCGCATCATCGACGCGCTCCAGACGGCCGACAAGAACGGCGTCGCCTGCCCGGTCAACTGGAAGCCCGGCGACAAGGTCATCGTCCCGCCCCCCAAGACGGAGAAGGAGGTCGCCGACCGCCTCG
>JACQFK010000010.1 GCA_016200125.1 Planctomycetota bacterium | reverse complement strand
CAGGGCGGCGAAGGCGCCGGCGGCAAGCCCGACCGCGGCATTCCGGCACTTCCCCGCCCGGACGCCTGCGGCGGCCGCCGCGCCGACCGCCAGGCCCCACCCGAGGGGGAACAGCAGGATCAGGTAGAAGAATCTCCCGACGAAATGAAAGACCACTGCGCAGACCGCGGCGGCGGCCAGTCCGAAGCCGACGCTCAACAGGATGCCCGCCGGCCCGACCTTTCCGCTGGGGGCGTACTTGGCCATGCGTCCTCCCTTCCCTCGCGCTCCCTCATCGTAGCACGCCTCCGAATCGCTGGCGTTGGCGGCCGTTTTTTTGATAGGCTCTCCGACCATGCGACAGCTGGTCCTGATCCGCCACGGCGAGAGCGTCTGGAACCAGGAGAACCGCTTCACCGGCTGGGTCGACGTAGGCCTCAGCGACAAGGGGCTGGCGGAGGCGAAGCAGGCCTCCCAGGCGCTGAAGAAGGCGGGCTTTGCGTTTGACCTCGCGATCACTTCGGTGCTCCGCCGCGCGATCACGACGCTCTGGAACGTGCTCGACGGAATGGATCTGCTGTGGATCCCCGTGCAGAAGCACTGGCGCCTCAACGAGCGCCACTACGGCGCGCTGCAGGGGCTGAACAAGGCGGAGACCGCCGCGAAGCACGGCGACGAGCAGGTGAAGATCTGGCGCCGCAGCTTCGACATCGCCCCGCCGCCGCTCGTATCCTGGGACCCCGCCTGGCCCGGCAACGACGCCCGTTACAAGCCCGGCGAGATGCCCGCGACGGAGTCGCTCAAGGACACGATCGCCCGCTGCCTCCCCTACTGGACGGAGAAGATCGCGCCCCCGCTCAAGGCCGGCCGCCGCGTGATCATCGCCGCCCACGGCAACACGCTGCGCGCGCTGATCAAGCACCTGGACAAGATCTCGGACGAGGACATCGTGGGGCTGGAGCTGCCGACCGGCGCTCCGATCTACTACGAGTTGAAGGACGACCTCACTCCCGCCAAGCCCCGCCAGGCCATCCAGTAACTGCTACCATTCCAACGACGTGGGAATGATAGCGGCTAGGCGCCCGCGAACTTCGCCCTCGCGCCCAGCTCCTCCTCGATCCGCAGCAACTGGTTGTACTTCGCCATGCGGTCGGTGCGGCTCGCGGAGCCGGTCTTGATCATCCCGGTGTTGAGCGCGACCGCCAGGTCGGCGATCGTGCTGTCCTCGGTTTCGCCCGAGCGGTGCGACATCATCGCGACGTACTTCGCCTCCTGGGCCATCAGCACCGCGTTCACCGTCTCGGTGACCGTGCCGATCTGGTTCACCTTGATCAGGATCGCGTTGGCGATCCCTTCCTTGATCCCCTTGCGCAGGATCTCGGTGTTCGTGACAAAGAGGTCGTCGCCCACGAGCTGGGTCTTCTTCCCCAGCCGCTCGGTGTGCCGCTTCCAGCCGGCCCAGTCGTTCTCGCCCAGGCCGTCCTCGATCGACACCACCGGGTACTTTGCGCACATCTCCTCGTACATCGTCGTCATCTCGTCGCTCGTCTTCACGGACTTGTCGGACTTCTTGAAGACGTACTTACCCTCGTTCCACAGCTCGCTCGCGGCCACGTCGAGCGCCAGCTGGATCTTCCCCGTGTAGCCCGCCTTCTCGATCGCCTCCATCAGCGTGTCGAGCACCTCGTTGATCGACTTCAGGTTGGGCGCGAAGCCGCCCTCGTCGCCCACGTTGGTCGAGGTGCCCTTCTTCTTCAGGATCGACTTGAGCTGGTGGAAGGTCTCCACGCCGGCGCGCAGCGCCTCGCGGAAGCTGGGGAACTTCTTCGGGACGATCATGAACTCCTGGAAGTCGATCGTGTTGTCGGCGTGGGCGCCGCCGTTGACGACGTTCATGAAGGGCACCGGCAGCGTGACGCCCTTGCCGAAGGAGAGGTACTCGTAGAGCGGCTTCTGGGACGCGTTCGCCGCCGCGCGCGCGACCGCCATGGAGACCCCGAGGATCGCGTTCGCGCCCAGCTTCGACTTCGTGGGCGTGCCGTCCATCTCGATCATGACCTCGTCGATGAACTTCTGGCCGGTCGCATCCATGCCCAGGAGCCGCGGGCCGAGCGTCTCGTTGACGTTCCCCACCGCGTTCAGGACGCCCTTGCCGAGGTAGCGGCCCTTGTCGCCGTCCCGCAGCTCGATCGCCTCCCGCTCGCCCGTGGACGCGCCCGAGGGGACGATCGCCCGGCCCAGCGCGCCTCCCGCGACGACGTCGACCTCGACCGTGGGATTGCCGCGCGAGTCGATGACTTCGCGGGATTTGACCGCCGTGATTCTCATCGTGATGTCCTCCGGAACGTTCTCGGCATGTGCAGGAAGGGACACTTCTAGCACGTCCAGTACGGGGGGACAACGTTTTTGTTGCCCGCCTTTGCGGGGGGGGTATAATCCGCCTATGCGCCAGATCCTCATCGCGATTCTCGCCCTCAGCGCCGGCTGCGGCGGCATCACCAAGACCCCCGAGGAAGAGCGGGCGGAGGTCTTCATGGCGGCGGAATCCGCCAGCGGGCCCAGCGCCTCCAGGGACGTCGAGCAGCTGGAGGCCTGGTCGGGGAAGAACATCGCCCTCGTGGGCGTCTTCGACCACCTCAACTTCAAGCACGGCATCCTCAAGCTGCCCAGCGGCCTCAAGGTCTACCTGCCCCACTTCGACCTCTTCATGGAAGGCGACGACTGGTTCAAGTACATCGGGAAGAAGTGCTGGGCGAAGGGCATCCTCCACACCTACACCAAGAACATCGAAGGCTACCGCGGCCCCAGCCTGGAGCTGAACGACTTCTCCGGTCCCTGAGTAATGACCTTCCGTAGAATCGAGTACCTCGAGTGGGCGCGCACCCACATGGGGCGCGTCAAGATCGACCTCGCCAAGTCGAACATCAAGGCCCTCTCCCCCCAGGAGCTCGGACTCAGCCTCGACGCCGTCCAGCTCATCTCGCCCAACGAAGACGGCGTCGTCGAACTGCGCGAGCTGCTCGCCAAGCGCTACGGGGTCCCCCGCGCGAACGTGCTGGTGACGTCGGGCGCGACCATGGGCCTCTACCTGGCCTGCGGCGCGGTCGTCGGCGACGGCGGCCAGGTGCTCCTCGAATCGCCCAACTACGAGCCGCTCTACCGGGTCCTCGAGGAGCGCGGCGCCGAGATCAAGATGCTGGAGCGCCGCTTCGAGCGCGGCTGGCAGATCGAGCTCGAGGAGCTGGAGCGCCGCGCGGGCCGCTCCACCAAGGCGATCGTCCTCACCAATACGCACAACCCCTCGGGCGCCGCCACGAGCCCCGAGAAGATGATGACGATCGGCCAGATCGCCCGGGAGAACGGCGCCACGGTGATCGTCAGCGAAGTCCTCGCGCTCGACTACATCGAGTGCGACCTGCCGGCGCCCAGCGAGTCCATCGCGCTCGCCGCGCTGCGCAAGGGGCCGGAGCTCGTCCTGCGCTGCCAGCAGATCGCGATGCGCAACTTCAAGATCATCGGCGAGTGGATCCAGAAGCGCGGCGACCTCCAGTGGGTCGAGCCGGGCGGCGGCACCGTCTGCATGGTCAAGCTTCCCCCGCAGGTGGACGCCCAGGCGCTCTCCACCCTGCTCCGCGAGAAGTACGGCACCCTCGTGGTGCCGGGCGATTTCTTCTGGGTCCGGGGCTTCATCCGCCTCTCGGCCGGGATGGACGAGGAGGTTCTCCGCCAGGGCCTCAAGAACGTCGGCAAGGCCATCGACCAGCTTCAGAACGAGGGATCATGAAATTCATCGCAGGCAGCCCCAAGGGGGAGACCGTGGCGAAGTTCGTCTTCGAGGGCGACCTCGAAGGCTTCCGGGAGGAGGCGAAGGCGAACAACTTTTCGGGCAAGGAGCGCGAGCTCATGGTCGCCCCCACCGGGAAGCCCCAAAAGCGGCTGATCGTCGCCGGCCTGGGCAAGAAGGATAAATTCACCACCGAGAAGCTGCGCCGCGCGGCGGCGCAGGTCGGCCAGCGGGCGCGGACGCTGGATCTCTCGGAGATCTCCCTCGTGCCGCCCGCCGGGGACCGCGTCGAGCACACGCAGGCCGCCGTCGAGGGCCTGGCGCTGGCGCTCTACGAGTACAAGCGCTTCAAGTCGAAGCCGGGACGCCCCCTCAAGCTCCAGACCGTGCGCGTCGACGGCGACGCCGAGGCGGTCCGCCGCGGCGGGATCTACGCCCGCGCGACCTGCCTGACCCGCGACCTGGTCAACGACCCCCCCAGCGTCTGCACGCCGCGCTACCTGGCCGACGCCGCGCGCCGCATCGCGAAGAAGGGCGTCTCCATCAAGGTGTTCGACGAGAAGCAGATCAAGAAGATGGGGATGGGCGGCCTCGAGGGCGTCGCGATCGGCTCCACCGAGCCCGCGCGCTTCGTCCACCTGACCTACAAGGGGCCCGGCGCCCGCAGGTCGATCGCGATCGTCGGCAAGGGCATCACCTTCGACTCCGGCGGCCTCTGCCTGAAGCCCGCCGACGGGATGCTGAACATGAAGGACGACATGTCGGGCGCGGGCGCGGTGATCGGCATCTTCTCCGCGCTCGCCGAGCTCAAGCCGCGCGTCACCGTCCACGGGATCTTCGCCGCGACCGAGAACATGCCCGGCGGCTCGGCCTACAAGACGCGGGACGTCCTGCGGGCGATGAACGGCAAGACCATGGAGATCATCAACACCGACGCCGAGGGCCGCCTCATCCTGGCGGACGCCCTCTCCTACGCCTCGCGCCTCAAGCCCTCCGAGATCATCGACATGGCGACCCTGACGGGCGCCTGCGTCGTGGCGCTGGGCCCCGACATGTCGGCGATCTTCACCGCCAGCGACAAGCTCCAGAAAGGGATCCTCGCCGCCGCGAAGGCCCAGGGCGAGAAGGTCTGGCCCCTGCCGCTCGAGAACGAGTACATGGACATGATCAAGAGCGACGTCGCCGACATGAAGAACTCCGGCGGCCGCTGGGGAGGCGCCATCACCGCCGCGCTCTTCCTCCGCGAGTTCGTCGAGGAGGGCATCCCCTGGGCCCATCTCGACATCGCCGGCCCCGCCCTCGTCGAGAGCGACCGCCCCTATCGCCCCGCCGGCGGCACGGGAGTCATGGTGAGGACCCTCCTGCGCTACCTGGAAGAGCAGTAATCAGGGCTTCTTCGTCAGCTGTTCGAAGAGCGACAGGTAGCGCGGCAGCGCCGCCGAAAGCGAGAACTGGGTCTCCGCGCTCTGGCGCGCCCGGGCGCCGACCGTCTTCCGCAGCTCCGGATCCTCGATCAGCTTCGCCAGCTTCTCCTCCCACTGGCCCAGCGTCCCGACGAGGTACCCGTTGTCGCCGTCCTTGATGTAGAGGCGGTTCGCGTTCACGTCGGAGGCCACGACCGGGAGGCCCGCGGCAAAGTAGGCCAGGAGCTTCGTCGACACCTTTCCACGCGTCCAGGCGTCTTCGATGAGCGGAGCGACCGCGATGTCGAACGAACGGACGTCGTCGACCTCGTCCCCGAGGGTGCGCTCGGCAACCCGCACCAGGACCTGTGGCTGCTGCGCCGCGT
>JACQFK010000348.1 GCA_016200125.1 Planctomycetota bacterium | reverse complement strand
GTGCCGGTGCCGCTGTTGTCGCAGGCGGGAATGATCACCGCCACGAGCAGCGCCGCCAGGCGCGCGGCCCAGGTCTTCCAAGCCCTCTTCTGCGCCATAACTCTCGCTCCCTCAAAGGGTTTCTTAGATTCTAATATCCCCAGACGTAAGTGCAATCCATTTTCCTTCATCGGGACACCTCGGAGAACTCCGCGCGGGTGGTCAGGAGGACGTCGATGTCGTCGAAGCGGACTTCCTCGTCCTGCGCGAGCTCCATCTTCGCGTTCACGCCGATCGAGAGGGTGCCCGCCTTGACCTTGAGCGGGTTGGCGCCCGTAAAGAGCGTCTCCTCGTTCCGGCGGACGATCATCTGGTCCTTAGAGACCCACAGTTCGAGCGTCTCCCACTCCTGGACCGCGGCGAACTCCGCCTTCCAGACCGGAGCGACGGCGCCTTCGACCCAGAGTTGGACCAGGGGGCCGCGCCGTTCGAGCGACAGGCCCTGCCCGGAGACGCCGCGGTTGAGGGCGACCCAGGTGATGCGGTCGGGATCGTTGTGCGAGTTCCAGATCCGCGTGCGGATGCGGATCGGGGCGTCGTTGCTGAAGCCGTAGGCCTGGCGGTTCTCGAGCCAGCCCGCGCGGGGCCAATCCTTCTTGGAAAGGCCCGCGACGTTGCCGACGCCCTGGACCGCGCGACGGGCCGCTTCGGCCGCGTCGCTCGGGAGCTTCGTGCTGCCGCTCAGGTCCTGCGCGGGCTTCTGCAACGTCTTGATCGACAGGGAGCCGTTCTCGCTCGTCATCCGGACGCCGAGGTTCGCCTCGCCGCCCTGGATCCAGCCGCCGCCCCAGCGGGGCCGGTCGAAGGTCTCGTGCAGGGCGACCCGGACGGTGGTGACCGGCTTGGGCGCCATCGAGAGCCCCTTGCCGCACTGGACGAAGTGGTCGGCCGTGACCTCGACGGAGGCGTTGTCCTCCCGGCGCGTCACGCGGACCCGGCCTTCGCGCACTTCGAGGCGCGTGGAGGAGGGGGTTACGGAGAGGGTGAGGCGCGTGCCCAGGACGCGGGCTTCGGCCGTGGCCGTGCTGAACAGCATGGGCTCGCCGGCGGGCTGCTTCGAGATCTGCGCGGCCAGCACGCCCTGCTTCAGGGTGACGCGCTTGCCGTCGGCGATGCGGATGGAGTCGACGATCGTATCGGCGCCGAGGACGAGGCGGGTGCCGTCGGCGAATTCGACGACCGCCTGGGAGGTCTTGCCGGAGGTTTCAAGGGCGTCGCCGGAGACCAGCTTGTGGCCGGAGAGAGCCGGGACGCGCTTTCCGGCGGAGACGGCGAAGACGTCGCCCTCGAGGCGGTCAAGCGTCGCGATCACGGGGAGGGGGGCTTCGACCGGGGCGGGCGCGGCCGGGGGGGCCGCCTTGCGGTCCTCGACGCGCGTCTCGGCCGGGGCCTTCGCCACGGCCTCCCTGCGCTCGGGGGCGGCGGAGGCCTCGGGCTTGGGCTGGCTCTTCTCGGCCGTCGCGGGGGCCTTCAGGTCGACGGCTTCCGGAGCCGGAGGCGCCACGATGACGGGGGTTTCGAGGTCGATCCGGGTGAGGACGTTCTGGACGCGGTTCTCTTCGTCGCGCAAGTCGCGGCGCAACTCGTCGGGCGTCCCCTGGGCCGCGACGGGCGCGGTCGAAGGCGTCCGGCTCTCCGGCTTGAAGAGGCTGAACGCAAGCGCGGAGACGACGAGGACCGCCGCGGCGGCGGCGCTCACGACCCAGAGCGGGCTCCGGAGGACGGTGCGGCGCGGAGCCGCGGGGACGGGGGACTTGGAGACGACGGGCTGGAGCTGGCCCATCAGGGCCCAAGTGCGGGAGAGCCGGCATTCAAGCTCGGCGCAGGCGGGGCAGGCGGCGGCGTGGGCGCGGAGCTCGGCTTCTTCCTGCGGGGAGGCGTTGCCGCTCACGATCCGCGTCACCAGGTCCGTCGAACCCTTGCAATCCATATCCATGCGAATACACCCTCGGTCGGGGGCAACCCCTATCCGAAACGCGAATTAATTTTCAGAATCCGGATTCCGGCCCCCTAGAGGAAGTCCTTCAGGAGCTTCTGGAGATCCTGGAGGGCGCGGCTGAGGCGGGCTTCCACGGTCTTCACGGAGATGCCCATCATCTGGGCGATCTGCGTGTACTTGAGCCCGTGATAGCGGCTGAGGATGAAGACCTCCCGGATCGGCTCGTCGAGCGAGGCGAGCGATTTCTCGATCGCCGACTCCAGCTCCTTGCGCTCGATGCCGCGGTCCTGTCCGGACGCGCCGTCCTCCTTGAGCTCGGAGGTCTTCCTGTACTCCTCGCGTTTCGCGGCGTTGAGCCAGGCGTTGCGCGCCATCGTCAGCAGGAGCGGGGTGAGGGGCTTGTCGAGGTCGTACTCGTTGCGGTGGGTCCAGAAGCTCATGAAGACCTGCTGGGAGACGTCCTCGGCGAGCGGCGAGTTGCCCCCGGAGAGGCGGTAGACGTAGTTGAGGATGCCGGGCTGCTGCTCGCGGAAGAGTTCGGCGAAGGCCTCCGGATCGCCTGCTTTCAGGCGCAGCCGTTTCTGTCGGTCGTCATCCGGCGGCGTCGGCGAGCGCATCAATCATCATCCGGGACGGAACCGGACCCGCGATTCCGTCGAGGTCACGCCGTCTTGGGGGGCGCCGACGCCTCGACGGCCGGCGGCGCGGGCGGGGCCGGCGGCTCCTCGGTGGGAGGGCGGCTCCTCAGGAAGAAGAGCCACGCTCCGGCGACCGCGAACAAGGCGATGCTCACGACCTGCGAGTAGCTCAGCTCTCCGAGCCAGGTGGGGCGCTCGTCGCCGCGGGTGAACTCGATCACGAAGCGCCAAGCGCCGTAGAGCATGCACATGATCAGGAAGACCTCGCCCTGCGCCTTGCGCTTCTTCCGGTAGAGCCAGGAGAGCACGAAGAAGAAGACGAGGGCGGCCGCGGTTTCGTAGAGCTGCGTCGGATGGACGGGGTCGGAGCGCTCGTTCCAGCCCTTCTTCTGGAGGTGGGCCGCGGGGCTGTCGGGCGGGAAGCTGACGCAGGGGAAGCCCGTGCCCGCCTTGCCGTGGCAGCAGCCGTTCATGAAACAGCCGATGCGGCCGAAGGCCAGCGCGAGCATCACCGAGGGCGCGACGAGGTCGGCGAGGACCGCGACCGACTGGCCGCGCATCTTGATGTAGAGCACGCCCGCGGCCACGCCGGCGATGAGGCCGCCGTAGAGCACGAAGCCGCTCTGCCAGCGCTTGAAGAGCTCCCAGTTGTACTCGCCGCGGTTCTCGTAGAGGTAAAGCGCGCGCGTCCCCAGGAGCGCGAGGAAGAGCGTGAGCACGAGGAGGACGCCGCTCTGCCAGGAGAAGAGGACGACCTTCTCGCCCGAGGTCTTCATGCGCCAGAACCAGAAGGCGAAGGGGATCGGGCCGAGGAGGAGGGCGCCGAGCGGGTTGAGGCCCATGTCGCCCCAGAGGCTCTGGCCCGCGCCCTTGAGCTCGTGGGAGTACTGCAGGAGGTAGTTGACCTTGGCGCCGATGATGCCGGCGATCATGGAGATGATGCCGAGGTCCAGCACGAAGTCGCTCTTGATCCCCAGCGGCTTCGCGCGCCGCACGGCCACCCAGGAGCAGAGCAGGAAGCCCACCATGATCGCGAAGCCGTAGGAGTTGATCGGCATCTCGCCGAAGGGCGTCTTGACGAAGGCGACGAAGGCGGTGACGAAGGCCGCGGCCGGGAGGATCATCAGCAGTTGGCCCAGGAGCTTGTTCTTCTCGGCGACCTTCGGGGCGAAGCTCAGGATCAGCATGAGCGCGACGACGAGGAAGATGAAGACCTGCCAGGAGGTCTCGAGGGCCGGCCACAGGGGCAGTTTGAAGAGTGTCGGGAACATGGTCGCGAATCTTGTCCTTTAAGGTGACGTCAAATCATAGGGGCGCGGCGGCCGCGCGCAACACAAACTTGTAGGTCCGGCCTCACCGTTCCTCGGTGGGCATATCGAAGCCGAAGGTCGTTTCGTCCGCGCGGAGCGATTCGAGCAGCGCCCGCCGGAGCATCACCCCTCCGCACTCCTTGCATTTGTAGGCCTTGCCCTCCTCGAGCCCCACGACGTTGTACTGGCGCCCGCAGCCGGTGCAGAAGAGGAGGTCCTTGTCCTGCATCTTGAGAACGTCCGCCACGGTCTTCTTGTCGACGAATCCGTGCTCGACGAGCAGTTCGCCCAGGCGCGGAATGGGCGTCTTGCCTTTCTCGGCCATCTTCAGCTGGATCTCGAGGCACTTGTTGATCTGCAGCATGGTCGCCAGGTTGTGCTTCACCAGCAGCTGGCCGAAGAGGTAGTCCACCTTCTGGAGCCTCTGGACGTTCTTGATCGCCTCCAGGCGGCGGGTCTGCTCCTCGAGCAGGCCCACCAGGTCCTCGTCCTTGAGGTAGCCCTTCGACAGGAGCAGGGTCCCGAGGGGCCGGGTGCTTCTCGTCGGGCTCGCCGTCGCGTTGGGGTCGTTGGAGACGCCTTGCTGCTCCTTCATGATCTCGGCGAGCTGAGCCTTGGTCACGAAACCCTTTTCAACGGCCAGCTGGCCGAGAAGAAGGTCCTTGATCGAAGTCACAATCCTCCAGTATAGAGCCCGGGGCCGTCGGGCATCAAGTACTGCCTGATTCCGGCTCAGTGACCGAGCCAGTTCACCTTCTGCGGCTGGAAGTCGCGGATCTCCCCCGAGCCTCCGGCCATGTCGCGCGACGAGAAGCCCGGCTGCCAGCGCGCGGCGACGTTCAGGATGAGTCCCGCCGACATCGCGGACATGAGCAGCGACGAGCCGCCGTAGGAGACGAAAGGCAGCGTCAGCCCCGTGATCGGCGCCACCCCGAGCGTCATCCCCAGGTTGATGAAGGTCTGCGTCGCGAAGAGGGTGGTCAGCCCGACCACCAGCAGACGGCCGAAGGGCTCCCGCGACTGGTGGGCGATCTTGAGCGAGGTCGCGAAGTAGGCCGTGATGAGGAGCAGGACGAAGGTCGAGCCGATGAAGCCCAGCTCCTCCGCGACGATCGAGTAGACGAAGTCGGTGTGGCGCTCGGGGATGAAGAAGGCCGCGGCCGTCCCCGATTCCCCCAGCCCGCGCCCCGCGATCGATCCGGCGCTGCAGGCCTTCACCGACTGGAGCTGCTGGTAGCAGGGATGGAAGAGGAAGGACGTGATCCGCTCCCGCTGGTAGTCCTTCATGCCCTTGAACCAGACCAGGGGCGAGGCGGCGACCAGGACGAGCACGAGGATCGCGAGGTGCCGCTTCCTCGCCCCGGCGGCGAACAGCATCGCCAGCAGCGTGGGGATCAGGAGGAGCGTCGTGCCCATGTCGGGCTGGACGACGATGAGCGCCGCGGGCGCCGCCGTCAGCGCGACCGGCAGGATCAGGCCCCTCCAGCTTTCAATGTTGCGGCCGTACATGAGGACGTCCGCCAGCACGAGCACGAGCGCGACCTTCATGATCTCCGCCGGCTGGAACTTGATCGGCCCCAGCGTGAACCAGCAGCGCGCGCCGTTGACATAGGTGCCCTTCACCAGCAGGAGGACCAGCAGGGCGAGGAGGACTCCGTAGAGGACGAACGTGAAGTGGCGGAAGTTGAGGTAGTGGGGCCAGGCGACGAGGCCCATGACGGCGAGCGAGACGCCGAGGAAGCTGAGCTGCTTCAGGAAGATCGACTGGGTGAGCGGCTTGCCCCCGAGGTCCGTCGGAGGCGCCTGGCTCCAGAGGCTGAGCAGCCCCATGCCCGACAGGAGCAGCACGCAGACCAGGATCGTCTTGTTGAATTTCGGGATCATTTGCGCGGCGGCCCCATCAGGACTTCGAGGATCTGGGCGGCCGGGGGCGCCGCCATCTGGCCCCCGTGGCCCGCGTTCTTCATGAACACGGCGACGACGTACTTCGGCGCGTCGTAGGGCGCGTAGCCCACGAACCAGGCATGCGACTCGCGGCCCCGCTCCGCCTGCGCCGAGCTGGTCTTGCCGACGGCCTTGAACTCCTTCAGACGCGTGTTGTGGGCCGTGCCGCCGGACGCGTGGGTCACGTCGTAGAGCCCCTGGCGGACTTCCTTCAGCGTGTCGGCGGAGATGTGCAGGGGGACGGGCGGCCTGTCGTCGCCCCTCCGGAGATGGGGCGTCACCCGGCTGCCGCCGTTGGCGACCGCCGCCATCATCACGGCGGCCTGGAGCGGCGTGACCATGAGCTGGCTCTGGCCGATGGCGAGCATCATCGCGTCCTCCTCGCGGCCCTGGTCGGGGATGCGGCCGGGAGCTTCGCCGGGGAGGTCGAGCCCGGTGGGGGAGCCGAGCCCGAGCGCGCGGCCCCAGCGGCTGAGGGCCTCGACGCCGGCGCGTCGGCCGACTTCATAGTAGTAGCAGTTGCAGGACTTCTCGAGGGCCTGGTGGAGCGTCACCTCGTTGTGCATCCCGCGGAATTCGTTCCAGATCCAGCAGTTGAAGTGGGTCCTCCGCTCGTCGAACTTGCCCCGGCAGAGGAGCACCTCGTCGGGCCGCACCACCTTGCCCTCGAGCCCGGCGATCGACGTGACCACCTTAAAGAAGGAGCCCGCCGCGAACTGGTCCTGGAAGGCGCGGCTGAGCAGCGGCTTGTTCTCGTTGTCCTGGAGCGCGCTGCGGACCGCGGCCGAGTTGCCGGGCGGCGTGAAGTCGTTCGGGTCGAAGCCTCGATTGGAGACGAGGGCGAGCAGGGAGCCGTCGTTCGCGTCGAGCACGACGGCGGCGGCCTGGAGCGTGCACGCCAGGATCTTCTCGACGGCGCGCTGGACCTCGATGTCGACCGTGAGCTCCAGGCTCGTCCCGTGGTCGGGCGGCTTGAGCTCGATCGTCCGGCTGGTCGCGGTCCCCGCCTCGCGCTCGAGGATCACGAGACCCGGCCGGCCGCGGAGGATCCCGTCGTATTTCTTCTCGAGGGCCGTCGCGCCGATCAGCTCCTCGTTGAAGGCGCCGCGGCGGTAGAGCTGGGCGATGCCGTCCTGTCCGATGAGCTCATCGAAGCCCTCGAAGAAGTAGCCGTTCTGGAGCAGTTCGCGGAACTTGCCCTCGTTGTCCTTCGTCGCGGCACGGCCCAGGTAGCCGATGAAATGACACCCCACGTCCTTGAAGGGATACTCCCGTTTGAGCGATTCGCGGACGAGGGCGCCGGGATAGCGCTGCGGGGCGATTTCGATCGCGAGCGCGGAGTCCTTGATGTTCTTCTTCAGGAGATAGGGCGTCCGCCGCTCCCGCCGGTAGAGGCGGGCCCGCTCGTTCTGGGGCCGCGCCTGCACCTGCTTCTCGATCTTCTCGTAGATCCCCTCGATGGCCTCCTGGAATTCCTCAGGGGCCATCTTGAGCGCGGCCGCCAGCGGTCCGGGGTTCTTCTCGTACTCCTCGAGGACGAGGTAGCAGTCGAAGCAGGGCTCGTCGATCGCGAGCTTCCGGCCTCTCGAGTCGAGGATGTCGCCCCGCCTCGGGCGGACGATCTCTACCGACTGCCGCTTGACGGCGAGGTCGGTGGTCGTTTCCGTGGGGGTGAGGATCTGGAGCTGGATCAGCCGGGCCTCGAGGCCGCCGATGGGGAGGAGCAGCAGCACCAGGAGCGCGGTGACGCGGGCGCGATCCATGGCCTATCTCACCATCCAGCGGGCGTGCATCAGCGTCAGGTGGAGCGGCACCGCGATCGCGGCCGTCAGCAGGGAGGAGAGCAGCGTCTTGCCGATCATGACGCCGAAGGGGATGCCGCCCACGGAAATCGAGACGACGATCGCCGCCGCGAGGTTGACCCAGCAGGCGGCGATGAAGGTCACGCCGAGCTGCGTGAGCGGGCTCTCGCGGTAGAGGATCTGGCGGATCTGGAGGACGACCCAGCCCGCGCCCAGGAAGAGCAGGGCGTGGAGGCCGAGCGGCCCGGCGCTCCCGACGTCCTTGAGCAGCCCGATGATCCAGGACGCGACGAGCCCCTGGGCCGAGTCGCGCGCGAAGAGCGCGGCGAAGCAGGCCAGCGGCAGCAACGCTTCGGCCCGCGCGCCCCCGAGCGACCAGGACTCGAGGAGCGTGAGCTCGAACGCCAGCGCGGCGGCGCCGAGGACCGCCAGCTTGCCGGTACTGTACTTGACCACTAGCGGCCTCCCGCCTTGGCGCTGGGCGCCGGAGCTTCGGCCGGGGGGACGAGGAGCATCACGTGTTCGAGCCCGCGGAAGTTGAGGAGGGGCTCCACGTCGACCTTGAGCAGCATGCCGCGGTGGACCTCGGTCACGCGGCCGAGGATGAGGCCGCGCGGAACGCCGTTGATCGGATCTTCGGTCGTGACCACGAAGGCGCCGCTTTCGGCGGCCGTCTCCCCCTGGTACCACTTGAGCCGGCCGTTCTCCCCCGAGGTGCCCTCGTAGGCGCCCGGGCGGCGCTCGGTGAAGGAGACTCCGGCGACGTAGGTGCGCGGCAGCATCACCGCCGCCGCGCGGAATCCCGGGTCCGTCACGGTCTGCACGCGGCTGGTCTTCGGCCCGGCCTCGCTCACGCGGCCGACGACCTGGTTGTTGTAGAGGACCAGCATGCCCTTCACGACGCCCTGGCCCGTGCCGGCGGCGAGCCCAGCGCCTGTTCGAGCTGGAGCGCGAGCCGCTTGTTCTCCTGGTCGAGCTTCCGATTCTGGGCCTCCTGGAATTCCAGCTTCGTGGCCAGTTCCTGCACGTCGCCGGAGGGGCGCGACACGAGCCCGGGCAGGTGGGAGGCCCAGCGTCCGAGTCCCTGGAAGGGGATGAAGCCGGCGAGGGCGGTCAGGCGGGTCTTCTGGGAGAGGGAGGAGGGGGCGAGGAGCAGCAGCAGGGAGAGGCCCAGGAGGGGCCAGGGAGACGCTCTCTTCTTCTTGGGACCCACGGGTTTCCCTCTCTCTATCCGAGGGGGAGTGTAGCCCGGCCGGTTCCTCGTCCCCGGCGTCCCCTTCGCGCTGTCTCTGATCCTCTCGTTCTGTACCGTCGGCTCCACGGTGGGCTGGCAGGACTCCGGCTACTTCCTGGCGGGCGTGAAGGAGCTGGGGGTGCTCTATCCCCCGGGCTTCGTACTCTACCTCATCCTTTGCAAGGCCTGGACGATCCTTCTCGGCTTCGTCGACTTCACGCTTGCCGTCCACCTCTTCTCCTCCTTCTGCGCGGCGCTTGCCGCGGGGACGATCGCGGTCGCCTGCCGGGACCTGCTCCGGGCCCAAGGGGCGAACGCCGAGCTTCCGGCAATCGTCGCAGGCTGTCTCGCGACCACGGGCTTCTCATTCTGGTCGGCGGCGCTGCTCGCCAAGGGCTACGCGCTCTTCCTCCTGATCCTGTCGCTCCTGATGTGGAGGATGGTCCGCGCTGACCAGACGGGGAAAGGGCGGGACTTCACGATCGTGGCGGCGCTGATCGGGCTCGCCTGGGCGGCCCATCCTTCGGCGACCGGCCTCGGCCTCGCGTTCGTCCTCTTTGTCGTCGCCCATCGGCGGGCGCTGGGGCTGAAAGGCATCGCCGGGCGCGCGGCGCTTTCGGCGGGCTGCGCGATCGGGCCGTCGCTCCTGCTCCCCCTGCTCGCGGCGCGAGACGTGTCCACGATGTTCGGCCATCCGGCGTCCTTTGGCGAGTGGCTCCGCTATCTCCGCGGGGGCCGCTTCACGGATCTGCCCGGGGTCTTCGGCTTCGAGCCCTGGCGCGGCGCCGACGCGATGAAGTACCTCTGGGAGGACTTCCTCGGCGTGGGGCTGGTCGCCGTCCTCGTCGGCCTGTCGCGCCTC
>JACQFK010000347.1 GCA_016200125.1 Planctomycetota bacterium | reverse complement strand
GTTGCCGCGGGGCGCCGAGGTGCCGGTGGCCTTGCGGTAGGCCGCGTTGGCCTTTGGGGCGTTCTTCTCGACCTCCGAATCGGCATGGGTCTTGAGGGCGCCGATGCACCAGTAGACGCCGTAGCCGCCCGCCGCGAAGAATGCCCCCCAGAAGAGCCAGGTCCAAAGGACGGTGTCGACGGGATTCGCCATGCCTCGGCGCTGGATGGCCATGGGTGTATTGTATCCTCAGCTGCGGCTCAATCCCCCCTATTTATACGGACGCAGACCGGGGCCCTTCATTTGACCCGTCCCACAAAATCGCTAGAATACCCGCCATGAACATCAACTCCACGCCCGACGTCGTCTCCCGGGCCTACGATAAGACCCGCCGCAGCCTCGACATCGTCCGCAAGCGGCTCAACCGCCCGCTGACGCTGGCCGAAAAGGTGCTCTTCGGGCATCTGGACGACCCCGCCCAGCAGGAACTCGCGCCCGGCAAGGCCATCCTCCAGCTCCGCGTCGACCGCGTCGCCATGCAGGACGCGACCGCCCAGATGGCGATCCTGCAGTTCGCCCAGGCGCAGATCCCGCACACCGCCGTGCCGACGACCGTCCACTGCGACCACCTGATCCAGGCCTACGTGGGCGCCCGGAAGGACACGGAAACCGCGCGCAGCGTCAACAAGGAGGTCTACGACTTCCTCGCCTCCGCCTCTAAGAAGTACGGCATCGGCTTCTGGAAGCCGGGCGCGGGGATCATCCACCAGGTCGTGCTCGAGAACTACGCGTTCCCCGGCGGCCTGATGATCGGCACCGACTCGCATACGCCGAACGCCGGCGGCCTCGGGATGATCGCCGTGGGCGTGGGCGGCGCCGACGCCGTCGACGCCATGGCCGGCCTCCCCTGGGAGGTGAAGCATCCCAAGATGATCGGCGTCAAGCTGACCGGCAAGCTGAACGGCTGGGCCTCGCCCAAGGACGTCATCCTCTGGGTCTGTCAGCAGCTCACGGTCAAGGGCGGCACCGACCACATCGTGGAGTACTTCGGGCCGGGTTGCGCGTCGATCAGCGCCACCGGCAAGGGCACGATCTGCAACATGGGCGCCGAGCACGGCGCCACGACCTCGATCTTCCCCTACGACGAGCGGATGGGCGCCTACCTCAAGGCCACCCGCCGCGCCGAGCTCGCGGCCCTCGCCGCGAAGAACGCCGACCTGCTCCGCGCCGACGAGGGCGCCCCCTACGACAAGGTCCTCGAACTCGACCTTTCCTCGCTTGAGCCCTACGTCACCGGGCCCCACACGCCCGACCGCGCCCGCCCGATTTCCAAGCTGAAGGAAGAGGTCGCGCGCGAAGGCTTCCCCGACAAGCTCTCCAGCGCGCTGATCGGCAGCTGCACCAACTCCTCCTACGAGGACATCGCTCGCGTAGTCGACGTGGCCCGCCAGGCCAAGGCTGCCGGCCTGAAGTCGGCCGTCCCCTTCCTCGTGACGCCGGGCTCCGACCAGATCTACGAGACGATCAAGCGCGACGAGTTCGTCGGCGCGCTCGAAGCCGTCGGCGCCGTCGTCATGGCGAACGCCTGTGGCCCCTGCATCGGCCAGTGGAAGCGCGACGACGTCAAGCCCGGGGAGAAGAACTCCATCCTGAATTCCTTCAACCGCAACTTCCCCGGGCGCAACGACGGCAACGCCGAGACGCTGTCGTTCATCGCGAGCCCGGAGATCGTGATGGCGCTCGGCCTCGCGGGCCGGCTCTCCTTCAATCCGCTCGCCGACGCGCTGCCCGGGGGCGCGAGGCTGTCGCCCCCCGCCCCGGCCGACGAGGTCCCCAAGAAGGGCTTTGTCGTCCCGATGGAGGGCTACGTCCCGCCCGCGGAGGACGGCTCCAAGGTCGAGATCATCGTCGATTCCCAGAGCCCCCGGCTCCAGCTGCTCCAGCCCTTCCTGCCCTGGGACGGCCGGGACTTCAACGAGTCGCCGCTCCTGCTCAAGGCGAAGGGCAAGTGCACCACCGACCACATTTCGCCCGCGGGCAAGTGGCTCGCCTTCCGGGGCCATCTCGACAAGATCAGCGACAACATGTTCACGGGCGCCATCGACGCCTGGAGCGGCCAGGCGGTGGGCGACGCCGCGCCGAAGAAGGCGCGCGAGCTGAAGGCGGCCGGAAAGCGCTGGGTCGTGGTGGGCGACGTGAACTACGGAGAGGGATCCAGCCGCGAGCACGCGGCGATGTCCCCCCGCTACCTCGGGGCCGCCGCCATTCTGGTCCGCAGCTTCGCCCGCATCCACGAGACCAACCTCAAGAAGCAGGGCGTCCTTCCCCTCACCTTCGCGAACCCCGACGACTACGAGAAGGTCCGGAAGGACGACCGCCTCAGCATCGTCGGCCTCAAGGACCTCGCCCCGGGCCGGGACGTCGACGTCGTCCTGCTCCACGGCGACGGCTCGTCCGAGAAGCTGAAGGCGAAGCACTCGCTGACGGCGGAGCAGATCGAGTGGTTCAAGGCGGGCTCGTCGCTGAATCTGCTGAAGGCCAGGTCCAAGGCTTAGACTAGGGAGCCCGCTTCTCCTGCACGAGCGCGTCGAAGAAGCGGCTCCAGTCCCCTTCCGCCTTCTCGAACTTGGCGCGGAACTCGTCGTAGCGGCCGTAGCGCCGCTGCATCAGGATCTCCGCGTTGTTCACCTTGCGTCCCGCGACCTTGTCCCGCTGCGCCACGATCTCGCGGGATGTCAGCCCGGACTTGTAGAGATCGTTCAGTTTCTTGAAGAGCTCGCGCGCCTTGACGTCGCGACGCTCCTCCGCCGCGAAGGCGCGGACGGTCCGGTCGTACTGCAGGGACGAGATACCGCGGCGCCGGCGGGCAAACTCGAGCGCCCCCTGCCAGCCGACGAAGCTCGCCAGCCCCTCGTTGAAATCCGTCCCGCCCGGCAGGTAGATGGTCCCGTGGGTGAGCTCGTGGAGGAGCAGCGCGACGAGCTGCTCCTCGGGATAGTCCAGCATCGTGGAGAGCACAGGATCCGGGAAGTAGCCCAGGGTCGAGTAGGCGGCGGCGGTGCCGAAGCCCACGTCGTAGCCCTGCTCCTCCAGCTCCCGCGCCTCGGCCTGGGCGTCCTCCTGGTGGAAGAAGCCCTTGTAGGGGACGTCGC
>JACQFK010000273.1 GCA_016200125.1 Planctomycetota bacterium | reverse complement strand
GGCGACGCCGCCTTCGCGGCCGCGCTGGAGCCCCCGCAGCGGGCGGCCGTCGACGAACACCTGCGGAACCGCAACTATGTCCTCTGCTGGGGCCGCGAGAAGGTGATCCGCGATCCCCTCTTCGGTTCCGATCCGGACCACGACGACATCGTCCGGATCGTCGGCATCGGCGGCCGGCCTGAAAAGGGCCACGCGTCCTACAACGGCGCGATCGAGGCCGCGACGGGGAAGATCATCCCGGGGGTGCAAACGGAAGGGATCTCCCCCTCCGGGAAATAGCGCGGCTCAGGGAGTCCTCCGGCGCGAAGCCCGAACGCGAAGCAGCAGCAGGACGACGCCCCCCAGGCCCAGGGCGGCAGCGATCCCGCGATAGACGCCGCTGCCCGCGCTCCGCTCGGCCGGCAGCCGGGTTTCGTTCGGCGTGACGCCGACGCTTTCGACCTCGACCTCGTCGCCGATCCGGAACGAGTCCCAGGCCTTCCGGGAGCCGACGTCGCCTTCGCGTTCGACCGTCCGGCTTTCGACGGTCACCCGGTACGTCACGCCGTAGATATGGCCCAGGTGGAGCGGCCGGATGTCCTTCGCGATGACCCGGCCCCTGAGGCGGGCGGCGCCGGACTCGTAGCGGGATTCCGTGGAGGAGACGAGGAAGAGCACCAGCGACAGCAGCAGGAGCCCGAGCCCGCCGTAGCCGAGGTAGCGGACCGTCATCCGACCCCGGCCCCCTACGCCAGGATCTCCTTCACCACCCGGCCGTGGACGTCGGTCAGACGATAGTCGCGGCCGCTATAGCGATAGGTCAGCTTCTCGTGGTTGATCCCCATCAGGTGGAGGATCGTCGCGTGCAGGTCGTGGACGTGGACCTTGTTCTCGACCGCGTGCCAGCCGAACTCGTCCGTCGCGCCGTAGGCGAGGCCGCCCCTCACGCCGCCGCCCGCCATCCACATCGTGAAGCCGAAGGGATGGTGCTCGCGTCCGTCCTGGTTCTCCGCCGTCGGCGTGCGGCCGAACTCGCCGCCCCAGACCACCAGCGTGTCCTGCAGCAGGCCGCGCGCCTTGAGGTCGCGCAGCAGGCCGGCCATCGGGCGGTCCGTCGCCGCGCAGTTCGCGGGCAACTCCGTCTTCAGGCCGCCGTGCTGGTCCCAGAGCTGGCAGCTCGACCGCTTCGAGGTCACCGTGTGGTAGACCTGCACCATGCGGACGCCCCGCTCGACGAGCCGGCGCGCCATCAGGCACTGCTTGCCGAAGATATCCGTCGCGTCCGTCCCGATCCCGTACAGCTTCTTCGTCTCGGGCGATTCGTTCGTCACGTCGAAGGCCTCGGGCGCCTCGATCTGCATCCGGTAGGCGAGCTCGAAGGATTCGATCCGCGCGCTCAGGCGGCTGTCCTCCTCGCGCCCCTCGCGGTGCAGGGAATTGAGCTCCTTGAGCGCGTCGAGCTGGTCCCGCTGACGCGCCTTCGTGAGGCGCGGGTTGTCGAGGTTCGCGACGGGATTCTTCAGGTCCTGCACCAGCGTCCCCTGGTAGGCCGCGGGGAGGAAGCTGGAGCTCCAGAGCGGCGCGCCCTGCGCGGGCTGCGCGGGCGAGATCACGACGTAGCCCGGCAGGTTCTGGTTCTCGCTCCCCAGGCCGTAGACGAGCCAGGAGCCCAGGCTCGGCCGCGAGAAGGCCTGCTCGCCGGTGTTCATCTGGAGGCAGGCGCCGTTGTGGTTGATGTTGTCCGCGACCATCGACCGGATGACGCACATGTCGTCGACGCAGCCGGCGAGGTTGGGCAGCAGGTCGGAGACGTCGATCCCCGACTGCCCGTACTTCTTGAAGCCGAAAGGCGAGCGGAGGATGTTCCCGGTGCGGGTGCGGACGAGCTTGGGCTGCTCGAAGGGCAGCGGCTTGCCGTTGTCCGCCGCCAGGCGCGGCTTGGGGTCGAAGGTGTCGACGTGCGAGGGCCCGCCCGACATGAACAGGAAGATGACCCGCTTGGCCTTGGGGGCGTAGTGGGGCGCGCGGAGCGCGAGCGGATTCGACTCTTCCTGCTCGCCCGCCGAAGCCCTGGCGGAGGCGGGGGCCGCCAGCGCCGAGAGCCCGAGCATGCCGAAGCCGTTGGCGAAGGTCCCCAGCATCTGCCGCCGCGTCATGAATCCGTTCATAGCGTCAATCCACGTAAATGAATTCGTTCGAGCAGAGCAGGATCTGGCAGTAGGGTTCCCAGAGTTGCTCGGGCGTCCGGCCGGCGCCCGCCGCGGGCTCCGCCTCGCGGCCGCGGCTCAGCACGGCCTGGCCGATCTTCGCCTCGCGGTCGGACGCGGGACGGCCGTAGAGCAGCGCGTAGAGCCACTGGATGCGCGACGCGTCGTCGGCCGGCGCCTGCTTCACGACCCGCAGCGCCAGCGCCCTCGCCTGCGCCGTCGCAAAGGGATGGTTGAGCAGGAAGAGCGCCTGCGGCGCGACCGTGGAATCGATGCGGCGCTCGACGATGGCGTTCGGATCGGCGGCGTCGAAGAGCATCCGGTAGGTGGAGCGGTCGGAGCGGACCGTGGTGAGATAGAGCGTCCGTCGGCCGCTCGTGATCTCCTTCACCGACGGACCCTTCATCGTGCGGTCGAGCGTCTCCGCCGCGACGAGCAGGCCGTCGCGCAGCTCCTCCGCGGTGAGGCGCCGCCGGTTCATGCGGCCGAAGAGCTGGTTGCCCGGGTCCGCCTTCGCGGTCGCCGGATCGGCGGCCGAGGCCTGGCGGTACGTCGCGGAGAGCATGATCGTGCGGTGCATCGCCTTGATCGACCAGCCGTCGCGGACGAATTCGCGCGCCAGCCAGTCGAGCAGTTCGGGATGGGAGGGCGGCGTGCCCAGCTTGCCGTAGTTGTTGGCGGTCCGCACGATCCCTTCGCCGAAGTGGCCCTGCCAGATGCGGTTCGCCATGACCTTCGCGGTCATCGGGTTCTCGGCCGACGCGACCCAGCGGGCCAGCTCCCGGCGGCCGCTGCCCTTTCCGATGGGCGGCTGGGCGTCGCCCGCGAGCACTCTCGGGAAGCGCCGCGGGACCAGGGCGCCGAGGCGGTCGTAGCGGCCGCGGACGTGGACGGGGGCGTCGCGGAAGCCCGCCCAGGCCGACTGGGGGCAGCCGCCCTCCTGCAGGCCGTGGCAGACGGGAACCGCGGGCGGCAGCGTCCTCTTGAGCTCCGCCAGCTCGGCCTTCAGCTTCGCGAGCGCTTCGCGGGTCTCGCCCGGCAGCGCCGACTCGTCCTTGCGCGCCGATCCCAGGAAGGGCCCTTTCGGATCGGTCAGGTCCTTGAGCAGCTTCGCATCGGGGCTGTTCGCGGCGCCGGGCGTGAGGAGCGCGGCCTGGACCGCATCCGCGTCGCCGTCCTTCATCCACTTCGCGAGCGCCGTGTCGGGCGCGAGGGCGGTCGAGCCCGACTTCTTCGCCATGTCGTAGAAGCACCAGACGCCCATCGGGTTGGCCTGGCTGCCGGCGCGGGCGCCCTCGACGACGTCGTGGGTCAGGCTCCAGGACCGCTTCTGCCCCCCGGCCTCGGTCACCACGATCTCGATCACTGTCGTGTCGCAGGTGTACTCCTTCTTGGGAAGGATGACCAGCTGGACGAGATCGCCCTCCTTCACGTCGAGCGACCGTTCGGCAATCGGCATCATGCCGCCGTTGGGGATCGCGCCGCGGGCGAGCTCGCGGGTGCCGCCCGAGACGTGGTCGAGCGTCCAGTCGATCCCGTCGCCGCAGATCGCGTCGGCGTCGGCGACGCGGCCGACGACGGTCACGCGCCCGGCGATCGGGCTCTTCCAGCCGGCGGCTACGCCGGCGTTGGGCGAGGGATGGACCGCGACGGCGCGGGCCGCCATCCGGATCGTGCCGAAGGCGAGCTCCTGGTCGGTCGTGTTCACGGTGGCCGACGGCGTGTCGGCGCCGCTGATGTTGGCCCAGGCGTGGAGCCCGGGCTTGCCGTGGATGTCGCGGAGCGAGCGGGTGAAGAGGCCGAGGTCGCCGTTGCCCAGGTAGGAGATCCACGCGGAGAGCGCCCAGGCGGGCAGGTCCTTCTGCGCGGCGAACTCGACAATCGGCGGCTTGGGCGCGAGGCCCTTGTGCTCGGCTGCGGCCCGCAGCAGGGCCGCGGTCCGCGAGAGGAGGGTCTTCCCCACGGCGGACCAGGCGGCGTCGCCGTCCTTCTCCACCTTCTTCTCCAGGGCCGCGATCGCGTCCGCGTGCTTCTTCCGCGCCTCGACCTCGGCCGGCGGCGCGAGCGGGATGCGGAGGATCTGCGCGCCGTTCGTCTTCGGGCCGGGGTTCGGGAGGATGTGGCTCGAGAAGAAGATGCCGGCGAGGCCGTAGTAGTCCTCGGTCGAGATCGGGTCGAACTTGTGGT